>JBEGQD010000067.1:0-18073 GCA_041181125.1 Actinomycetota bacterium
TTAAATATTCCAGCAAATCTAGGGCTTAGCCAAGATTCTTACGCGGGGAATCCTTAAAAATTCCTTAAAAAATCTCCTTGCTACCACCCCCGGCCAGGTCTAGCCTTCTTATATGTACCAACATGGGGTTAAGCAAACATTAAAGGTGGGCTCAATAATCTTTGGTCTATCTGCCATTTTTTTGCTAATTGAGCCAAAGTTATTTTTAGATCTCCTTGGTATTAGCCCAACACCTGAGCTGATCTGGTCGATGCGGATGATAGGAATCACCTTGGTAGCACTTGCTGGGAATATGTGGCAAAACTCCAAGTTAAATAATGCCGCCTCCCTTAAATTTATAGCTCGCCTTATGTTTATCTCAGCCGCAGCTCTTGGAGTTTTGACTATGTATATTCCAATATCTATTACTCCATTTGCGATCGGCTATGCGGTAATTGGCTTTGCTTTCTCCGCCTCTTACTTCGTTAATCTAATTAGAAAGTAGCAACCCCTACTATTGCCTTATGCGGGCAAAGATTAAAAATGGTTTTGCACCAAAGATCTGTCTAGCTTGTGGCCTGCCCTTTGAGTGGCGAAAAAAATGGGCTAAGGATTGGGAAAATGTTAAGTACTGCAGTAAGAGGTGTGCTGGCGGTAAGAGATGAAACGAATAATCTATGTTGGATTTGATCAATTAAACTCAAAGTATGGCGCGCTAAAGGGTGCTGATCCAAAGAGTGATCTAATCGTTTTAGTTGAATCTGCCCGCATGGTTACAGGCAGTAATTGGAATAAGGTGCGGCTCTACTTTCTTATCTCAAGTGCCCACCATTTTGCCAAAGAGTTAACAGATTCCGGTTTTAAGGTTGTTTATCAAAAGGCCGCCACCACTGTTGATGGCTTAACGCAGGTTAGAGCCGAACATGGAGATCTGCCCATAATTGCTGCCACCCCTAACTCATTTAGATTAAGTAAATCACTGGCAGATTTTGGTGTCACCTTTATTGAAAATGATTTCTTTTTAACCCCCAAAGAGTTGTTTACTACTTGGGCGCAAGGCCAAAAAAGTTACTTGATGGAGAACTTTTATAGAAGCCAGCGAATTAGGCTAAATATTTTGGTAGAGGGTGGAAAACCGGTTGGTGGGGTGTGGAACTTTGATAAGGAGAATCGCTCCCCCCTTCCTAAGGGATATACCTTCCCACCATATTTAGAACATAAGCCAGATGAGATTGATCTTAAAGTTGCTAAGCAATTAGGCATACAGCCAAACACCACCTGGGCAACTACTCGAGTGGGCGCTAAGAAAGTATTAAAAAACTTTTTAGATAATCACTTTAAAAGCTTTGGTCCCTATGAAGATGCAATGACCAGTGAAAACTGGGCGCTGCACCACTCACTACTAAGTCCATATTTAAATAATGGCTTACTACACCCAAGTGAGGTAGTGGATGCCGCGCTTAAAAGCTTTGAAAAGGGTGATATTCCAATCCAATCAGCTGAAGGCTTTATAAGGCAGATTATTGGTTGGCGGGAGTATGTAAATGGTATGTATTGGTATTTGGGGCAGGATTACAAAGAGTTAAATCACTTGGACGCAAAACGTAAATTACTGCCACTATTTAACGATCCAGATAAAACCAAGATGAACTGCATTAAAACTACGGTTTCAGATATTAATCAGCGGGGCTGGGTTGCTCATATCCCACGTCTTATGTTGCTTAGTAATTTAGCGTTAATTACAGGCACAAACCCACAGGAGTTTTTGCAGTGGATGCGTGAGGTCTTTATTGATGCCGCTGATTGGGTGATGGTGCCAAATGTAATTGGCATGGGAGTGCATGCAGATAATGGTGTAATGATGACTAAGCCATATGCAGCAGGTGGTGCTTACATCTCAAAGATGAGTAATTACTGCAAAGGATGTTTTTATGATCCCAAACTTAGAACCGGTGATACCGCGTGCCCCTTTACAACCTTGTATTGGGATTTTCTAGATCGAAATCTTGAAGAGTTTAAAGGAAACCATCGAATGGCCCAGCAATTATTTGGGATTGGTAGGTTAAAAGATATGTCTGACCTTAGAAAGCGCGCAGCCAAGGTTTTAGCAGGGTTGGAAAAAGGTGAGATTTAATTAAGTTTGATTCAACTTTGTTAATTGATTATGAACAAAAAGTTAACTCTAAAAATTTACTGAATCTAAAGATTTTACCGTTGTTAGTGCCATAGTTAGCGCTTAGTCGCCAATTATTAACTCAAAAGTTATCTACTACTGCCGACTTCCTCGGCGTTAAATCTACTAAGGAGAGATAGATAAATGTTGAAAAGAAAATCTTATCTGCTAACAGCCTTATTGGCAGTTGCATTAATTACGCCAACTGTTCCAGCTAATGCAGCTGCTGGAATCACCTATATGGAGGCTGCAAATTCCGCAGTCTCTCTAGAGCCAATCGCTACCTCTGGCGACTATATTGGCAATTACTTAATTGGCGGCGTACCAGATGGTATGGGTGTTATTAAAAGCGGTAATAAATTAAGAATCATCACCAACCATGAGTGGAGTAGCAGCAATGCAATTGCAGCAGCAAGAGCATCAAATGCTGGATTAACAAATGGTTCATATGTCAGTGAAATGCATTATGACCTAAGCACAAAAGAGATTGTTGCTGGTAAGGATTTTATGCAGTACATAGAGTGGTTTGATTACAACACACTTGAGTACACATATGAACCAACTGTGCCAAAAGGTGCTGATGCAAAGGATCAGTACGGCAGCAGCAATCACGCAAACTTGATGAATCGCTTCTGTTCATCAACGCTAGCCGAGGCTGGTACTTTCTATAGCAAGAGCGCTGGTGTTGGTTACAAAGGTGCGGTCTATCTAACCGGTGAAGAAGGCTCTGATGAATCGCGCGGCTTTGCTGGTAATGAAGAGGGAGACTTTGTTCAGATGCCAAGATTTGGACTTGCAGCTTGGGAAACATTTGTGCCAGCTCGAACTACCACTAAAAGCACTGTGATCTTTGGTAACGAAGATGGCTCTGCTACTGACAGCCAACTATGGATGTATAAGGGAACAAAACAAAAAGATGGTAGCTGGTATGAGCAAGCTGGTCTAGCTAATGGCTCCTTGTATGTGCTAGCAACTGATGTTGCAAATGATAATGAGTTTCGTGCCAAGTACGGTAAGGGCAAAGGTGCACCAATCTCCTTTGAAACTATTGATTGGAAAGTAAGTGGTAAGAATCAAAATGGACAAGCTCGCCAATTAGGCATGGAGTTATCTCGGGTTGAAGATGGTCACTTTGATCCAAAGAAGCCAAATGATTACTACTTTATAACTACAGAATCAAATAAGGATCCAAAGGCAACCGCTCCAAACCCTTCATTACCAACTGTCTCCCGTGATGGTGGCGCGCTATGGCGTCTGCGCCTTAAGGATGTTAATGATCCACTTAAGGGTGGCACCTTAACAATGTTATTAGATGGTTCAGAAGAGTTATATCTTGCTAAGCCAGATAATATTGTTGTTGATGATCTTGGAAATATTTTAATCCAAGAGGATCCAGGTAATAATGCTGCGGTTTCACGGATTGTTTCCTACCGAATCTCAGATGGAAAGTTGGCAACCATTGCTAAATTTAAATCTGAGTACTTTGCAGTAGGTGCTGAAAAATTCATTACCCAAGATGAAGAGTCGAGTGGAATCATCGATGTCACTAAGTATCTAAAGAGTGGCAGCAATGATAAGGCCAAGTACTACATGTTAGTTGCACAGGTCCACACAACTCCCACTAAGTCACGGCCAGACTTAACACCAGCCCCCTTCGGAATTGATAATGCCGTAGAGGGTGGTCAGTGGTATGTAATGAAAGTAAGTAATTGGGAGCAGATCTACTCCTAAGCACTCTTTCTGCTAATAGCATCCCTAGCCGGTACCCTTCCACTGGCTGGGGATGTTTCTAATTCGGAATCCTCTGCCCCACACACTTTTCTAAGATTTTTACTATTGCTTCCTTTTCAGGGGCAGTTACCCACAGCGCATACTTTGCTTTAACTGCAATCTGGCGAGCAACATAATCACATCGATAACTTTTAAGTGGGGGTAACCAGGTAGCGGCATCACCATCACCTTTTTGACGATTTAAAGTGGAATCAACCGCTAAAAGATTAAGTGGATCATTGGCAATTGCCTCTCGTTTATTTTTATCAAAGTAGGCTGCCCCAGTTTGCCAAGCGTTAGATAGGGCGACCACATGATCAATATCAATAGTTGATTTGGTAGAGCTAAAGGTAATTACCTTGCCACTATATGGATCAAGGAGTGAGCCAGAGATTACTTTGCAATCTCTTGTGCCATCTTTATATACAACAGCGGTCAGATCACGGGTTAAAATCTCATTACGAGTATCACAGCCATTACGGTTTAGATCAGACCAGTGGGGAAATTGCGCCCGGGTGTAACCAGTTTTAGCAGCCCGTCCTTTAACAGAAAGTGATTTTAAAACCGTTAGCGCATCATCATTCGGTGCTGCATTTGTTTGCAGTGGAATAAAGGTTAAAAGTAGGGCAAGTAAAACAATCCGTCTCATAAGGCAATACTCACCGTTATCTTGTGAGCTAGCAAAACTGCGCTCAGTTTTTAGGTAACTGAGCTACCAATCTCCGCACCTGATGCATTAAGAAGAAAGATCAGATCAATTACCGCGGTAATCATCAGGCAAGTGAACATAGTTTTATTTGGTGCAAATGAGGTAATCACAGATGCGATTAAACCGATGACTAATAGTGGTGTGTTTGGCTGGGTGTGATTAAGTAATAGGGTGGTTGAGATTAAGAGGAGTGAGACAATAATCCTTGAGTATTTTTTGCCTAATCTTTGTGGTAATCCTTTAATGCCAGAGGTTAGATCTTGATCTAAATCTTTCAGCACATTAGCAAAGTGGGCGGCAACTCCAAGTAAGGCAGCGGCTGTGATTAACCAAAGCGGTGGCCTTCGATCAGTTGCCACCACAATGCAAGAGACTAATGCACTAAATGCGATTGCATATGGAAGTGGTGAAAGAAGAGTTGATTTGAAGTAGAGGTTGTATGAGATGCCCATACCAACACCAAATAAATAGATAAGACCACCTTTAATACCAAGGGGGCCGGCAATATTTACTACTACCGCAATTGGGGCAAAAATCTTTATCGCTCTTTGTAATTGCAAGGTAGTAATTTGCCGACTTACTAATGGCTTATTCTGGCGATTATGTTTTAGATCATCCTGGTAATCAGTTAGATCATTGGTAAAGCCAACTAAAAGTTGGCCAAGAAATACACCAAAAGCTATGACAAAAGCTGGGCCTTCCCACCAAAGATTATTTGCTAAAAGTAGTGAGGTAATTGTTACCGTCATGGTTGGGCCAAAGTGTGATGCTTTTGCAAGACCGATAATTAATTTCACCAGATAACACTACCTACGGTAATTAATTAAAGCAATAAGTAACTAATTGTGTTGTGGATTAAAAAATTTATTTGTCATCGCTTGTATTAATAATTCGAGAATGAGAAAATTTCCATCAATTAAATCAAGGAGAGTTTTGAGAATATTAAAGAGCAATCCCTTAAATTACTTTGCAAATCGACCAGCAAGAGGATCTCATTTAATGTTGACTGCAGAGGGGCGGGAACCGATTCTTTTTCACTATCATCCAAGAATGGAGATTAGTGGCAGAGTTGTTAGAGAAATGTTAGTTGATAAAGCTGGATTAACAGAGGAGCAAGCATGGGAACTACTTCATTGAAAATTGCACATGTTAAATACATTTACGAAGATTCAATTTGGATTGCAGATTGCAAAGAGGTTGGCATGGTTGGATATCAAGGACGAAATTTAGAAAAGGTTAAGAAACTTGTTTCAGAGGGATTACAACTATATTTTGAGGGTCAATCCTTTGAAATAATTGAGGAGATTTTTGATCAAGCCTTGCTCAAACCTTCTATCCCTAAGTGAGAGTTTGAATATCTTTTAATCCGCTCTTCATCCACAAAAACCTCGTTGTTCACCATGAGTTAATTGCTGTGGAGCATAGTTCGCTTCAGATCGACTGGGCACCAGAGAAGCGCGATATTCATCTGGCAGTAGATCCTCCTAGCAGAGAGGCTTTTTCCGATAAAGCCTTAAGCGTAAAAGCTCCACAACCCTTCCAGTGGAGCTTTTACTAATTAGATAACAAAATTAACAAGCTTTGGCGCAACAGTAATAACCTTCTTAATCTCTGCTCCAACTAACGCGGCCTTAATCTCAGGGTTTTCCTTTGCCAACTTTTCTAACTCATCCTTAGTGATATTTGGTGAGACCTCAATCCGATCTTTGATCTTGCCATTTATCTGCAAAATTGCAATTACATTATCTGCGCCAAGTAATGACTTATCTATTGCTGGCCAACCAGCATTAGCAATCGCAGGTTTATGTCCTAATTTTTCCCACATATCTTCGGCCGTATAGGGCGCAACAAGTGAGAGTGTGATTGCAATTGCTTCAGCTGCCTCTCGCACTGCTGCATCGCCTGCCCCACAACCAGAGTCAATTGCCTTTCTGGTGGCATTTACTAACTCCATTATTCTGGCAATAACAACGTTAAATCTAAATGATTCAACCGCTAACTCAATATCTGCTAATGCTTTATGAGTTACTTTGCGCAGCTCTAAATCACCCTTCTTAAAATCTGCTCCAGCTTTACTTGTTACATCCTGGCTAATTCGCCAAGCCCGGTTTAAAAACTTTAATGAGCCAGCAGGTGAAACATCATTCCAATCAATGTCATCTTCTGGCGGGCCGGCAAAAACTAGTGAAACTCTAATTGCATCCACACCATGTTTATCTAACTCATCAGATAATTTAACTAGATTTCCTCGGCTCTTACTCATTGCAGAGCCATCCATTAACACCATTCCTTGATTTAATAATCTAGTAAATGGTTCAGTGAAAGAGAGCATGCCAAGATCATGTAATACCTTGGTGAAAAAACGGGAGTATAGAAGGTGCAAGATCGCATGGGTTACGCCACCAACATATTGATCAACAGGTAGCCAGGTATCAACTGACTTTTTATCAAAGGCAACATCATGATGCTTTACTGAGGTGTAACGAAGGAAGTACCAAGATGAATCAACAAAGGTATCCATTGTGTCAGCATCACGCTTTGCCGGAGCATTACATTTTGGACACTTAACATTTACCCAATCAGATGCAGCTCCTAGTGGGGAAGATCCCTTTGGCTTTAGATCTAAACCTTTAGCATCTGGTAATTCAACTGGTAATTGATTTTCTGGTACTGGAACTAAACCACACTTATCGCAGTGCACGATTGGAATTGGTGTTCCCCAAAAACGTTGGCGAGAAATCAACCAATCTCGAAGACGGTAATTCTTAGTAGCTTTACCAACTTTTTTATCTGCTAACTCTTTAATTATTTTTTCTATTGCTTCATTTTTTGTAAGACCAGAAATACTGCCTGAGTTAATTACTTTGCCATCCCCTGCCGTTGCAACCCCTGAGATATTTGGATCTTCTAGACCGGTATCAATTACAACTCTTACCGGCAATTTCATTGCTCGAGCGAAATCTAAATCCCGCTGATCATGGGCAGGAACAGCCATAATCGCACCGGTTCCATAATCTGCTAATACATAATCAGATGCCCAGATTGGAATCTTCTCGTTATTTACCGGATTAATTGCATAGCGATTTAAGAAAACACCAGTCTTAACTCGATCTGTAGCTAATCGATCAATATCTGAGTCTGCTTTTACTGAATCTAAATACTTTTTAAACTCACCCTCAACAGATGTGCCTGTAACTAACTTTGCAGCAAGATCTGAGTCAGCAGCGACCACCATAAAGGTTGCGCCATATAAAGTGTCAGGACGGGTGGTGTAAACAGTTATCTTTTGATCAAAATCTTCAACTGCAAAATCAACCTGAGCGCCAGTTGAACGGCCAATCCAGTTTCGTTGCATCAACAATACTTTTTCCGGCCAAGCACCCTCCAGTTGATCCATGTCATCAAGAAGGCGGTCTGCATAATCGGTAATCTTTAAATACCATTGATTGAGCTTTTTCTTAGTTACTGCGCTATCACATCTTTCACAAAGCCCTGCAACTACCTGTTCATTTGCTAATACTGTTTGGCAATCTGGGCACCAGTTAACAGCTGAGTCTTTACGGTATGCCAAACCTTTTTCAAACATCTTAAGAAACAACCATTGATTCCATTTGTAATACTCAGGATCACAGGTGTGAAGGGTGCGATCCCAATCAAATGAGCAGGCATATCTGCGCATGGAAGCCTTCTGCACTGCAATATTTTCATAGGTCCAAGCCCTAGGATCTGCATCTCTTTTAATTGCAGCATTTTCTGCTGGTAAACCAAATGCATCCCAACCAATTGGATGCATTACGTTAAATCCTTTTTGAATCCAATATCTGGCAATTACATCGCCTAATGCATAAGCCTCAGCATGTCCCATATGCAGATCACCTGATGGGTAGGGAAACATATCTAATACATATTTTTTAGGACGATTATCATCTGATCTACCTGATTTAAATGGCTCTAACTTGTCCCAAATAGGCAGCCACTTTTCCTGCACCGCCTTAAAGTCATACGCCTCATGCATTATTTATTACCAGCTCACCTTGGTTAACTCTTCACTTACCTGCCATAAATTCTTCGCTAATGACTTGTCATAAGCAAGTGCTTTAGCGCGTGTTAACTTTGGTGTTCCGCGCATCTCTAAAAAGCCGTTTGGCCCAATAAAGCTTGCACCAATTAGATCTGGAAAAACACAAGCAGCCAGAGTTGGAAGCGCTCCTTGGGAGGCTGGCTGGGCTAATACTTTATTTATTGCCATAGTGATCTTCTCTTCCATCGCAGCCCCTCGCATCTGTGAGGCAACAGCTTGCAAATTGGTATCTGAGTAACCAGGGTGGACTGCAATTGGAATAAATGACCAATTGTTTTGGATTCTAAGGCGCTCAACCTCGGCAACAAATAAAAGGTTAGCTAGTTTGCTTGCCCCATACACCTGCCACTTTTGATACTTGCCAATTCCTAAACACAAATTCCTAATCGTCTCAAGATTATTATCACCGAAGTTACCCAGCTTATGAGCAAAGCTTGAGACTACAACTAAACGATCTTTTATTTGATTCTTTATCAGCCCGGCGAAGGCAAAGTGTCCAAGGTGATTTGTTCCCATTTGGAGTTCAAAATTATCCTTAGTTTTAGTAAAAGGAGTTGCCATTACTCCGGCGTTTAAAACAACTACATCAAATGGCTTATCAACTCTGGCGGCTGCTTTTCTCACTGATTCTAAATCGGTCAGATCCATAAGCAGGTAATCAACCAAGCCTGGTCCAATTTTTTTAATTGCATCTCTGGCCTTTTCAACAGTACGTGCGGTGATTACAACCTGACCATTTCGGCGAACTAACTCAGTAGCAGCAGCCAACCCAATACCAGAGGTCGCCCCAGTTATTAGAAATCGCTTGCCCGTTAAATCTGGCATATCTTTTGCGCGCCAATTTTCTGGAATAGTTAAAACCTTAGCCATGCTTCTCCCTCACCTGATAAATCAGATACCTATTTATTAAGCGTGGAGCTGAGGGGAGTCGAACCCCTGACCCCTTGCATGCCATGCAAGTGCGCTACCAGCTGCGCTACAGCCCCGCTTACTTACGAGTGCTGACCCTATCTAATTAAATGGTGAAGATCTAAATCTACACCTGAGTGATTGCCTTCCTCGGCGTAACTTTGCGTGGTAGGTTTTCGATATGAGCACACCTACCGTAAAAATCAGCAAAGACCAACATATTTGGGCATTCAAAGCCGATATGCAACCAGTTGTAACAGTTGATCCCGGAACTGTAATTGAAATTGAAACTTGGGATTGTTTTACCGGCCAGGTGCAAAGTGAGAGTGACACATTAGAGAAGTTAGATTTATCAAGAATTAATAGCGCCACTGGTCCAATCTCAGTTAAAGGCGCACTTCCTGGTGATTCGATCTCAGTAACTTTGATAGATATTAAACCCGGACCACAAGGTGCTGGAATGGTAATTCCAGAGTGGGGTCAGTTAATTCATAAAGCAAAATCACCAACAACTAGAATTTTTAGAGTAGAAGGTGACACCATCACAATGCAATCTAATGGTGTGACATTTCCTAAGCGCCCAATGTTTGGCGTGATTGGTGTAGCACCTGCAAGTGGTGAGATTTCAACCTTTGCTGCAGATCGTCATGGTGGAAATATGGATGATAATCAAAATGGAATTGGTGCGACTATTCACTTACCAGTTTTTCAACCTGGTGGTCAACTAGCAATCGGTGATATGCACGCATCAATGGGAGATGGTGAAATATCAGGCACTGGTGTTGAAATTGGTGGTACTGCAATTATTAAAGTTGATTTAATAAAAGGAAAGTCAGCCGGTTGGCCGGTAACTGAAACCAAAGATTCTTGGATAACTCATGGCACAACTGCTGACAATATCGATGAAGCTCTAAAAAATGCAGCAGAGGAAGCTGCTAAATTATTAGTTGATGAGTGGGGCTTTACGATGGAGGATGCATTTATATTTTTATCAGTTGCCGGTGATCTTGGTATCGCCCAATACTGCCATCCATCGCCAGGTAGTGTGATTGCAAAGATGCGGGTACCAAAGATCTCCCGTGCGCCTAAACCATTTAAAATCTAGTAAACACGCCTTTCAAATACTGGTGAGTACCTGACAAAAACCTGAGAAAACCTGAGAAACTCATTCTACTGATTTCAGAGAAAGCTCTGAAACTTGAAGAAAGAGGTTGAGCCTTGGCACAACTTGAACGTAATGCGGTTGGACTACGTGAAGTAGCATTCCAATCAATCTGTTGTATGGCACCAGCTGCCGCAATTGCGGCATCCATCCCCTTTGGTTCCCCATTAGCAGGTGGCGCACTTCCACTTGCAGTTATTTTTGCATTTATTGGAATTTTCTTTACAGCTTCCAGTATTGGACAGCTTGCAGCCCACATCCCATCAGCTGGATCAGTTGCAACTTATAGCGCAGTTGGCCTGCGGCCATGGGTTGGATTCTTAGTTGGTTGGGCATATGCCGCTGTTGAAATCTTGATCGTGCCACTTGTTATGTTGCAGCTTGGTTACACAGTTGCTGGCGAGTGGAACTCGGAGAATGCATCATTCTCTGCTGGAAATTGGTGGATCTTCACCACTCTTGGCACATTACTAGTTAGTTTCTTGGTTTACCGTGGAATACGTACCTCAGCTAAAACTGGTGTAATCCTTGGTGCAATTGAAATCTCTGTATTCGTGCTACTCGGACTTTACTTAATTGTCAAAGCTGGCGGAAATAATGATCTAGCAGTATTTTCAACAAAGTATGCAAATGCAGAAGGATTTACTGGATGGTCAGGTGTTATTGCTGGATCGGTTTTCTGTCTTCTAGCATTCGCTGGATTTGAAGCAGCAGCCCCGCTTGCTGAAGAAACAGAGAATCCTAAGAAAAATATTCCTAAAGCAGTGATGATTGCAACAGTTGCAATTGGTGCACTTTATGCCCTGACTACATATGCTGCTGCGATCACATTTGGACCAGATAAGTTCAAAGATTTCGCTGCTTATAACAATGGTGTGCCTTGGGATGGGTTAGCAAAGGGTGTTGGAACCATATTCTGGTTACTAGTCTTATTTGCGATTATAAACTCAACAATTGCAAATGCAAATGGTGGCGCAAACGTTTTCACTAGAACTGCATATGCTTTTGGTCGCGCTGGTGTATTCCCAGGTAAATTGGCTGAACTTCATCCAAAATATAAGTCTCCACTTAATGCTGTAGTAGTTCAATTAGTTGTCGGTCTTGCACTAGCCCTTGGGCTAGGTGCGAAATACACACCTCAGACAGCATTTGGAATAATCGCTACTGGATTAGTAGTTGCAATTGTTCCGGTTTATATGATTGCAAACCTTGCCTGCGTTGGGTACTTCTCAAAGCATCGAAAAGAAGAGCGTCACCCGTTACTTCACATCTTAATTCCAATTATTGGATTCCTATTCCTAATTCCTGGCTTCTTTAATGCAGCGGGAATTACTGGTGTTCCAGGATTGAAGTTTATTGTGGCACTTTCTTCACCACTGACTCTTGGAGCATATGCAATGGGAGTTTGGATACTTCTTGGATTTGTCGCACTCGCTTACCTAAACAGTAAGAAGCCTGCAGCCATCAAAGAAGTTGCAACAATTCACAGCTAATCAATTAAACAAAAAAGCCCGTTCACTAGAAATAGTGGGCGGGTTTTTAATTTACTGCATCATCGCCAAAGACAGGCTCAGGTAATGAGCCAGCATTGTGTTCTGCTAAATACCATCTAGAGCCGGTGTGATGTTTTGTTAATTCAAGTATTGACCAACATGCATTTGATAATCCACCAATAACACCCCATTGGGAAATTGGTAACTTAAGAATTGAACCTAAAATACTTCGAACTGCACCACCATGTGTTACGAACACAATCGTGCCAGAAAAATTTGAAGTTTCTTTTTCAATTACAGCAACCGCTCGCTTTGCAACATCACTTCTTCGCTCACCTGTAACACCAGCTGGTTCATCACCACCCTCATACCAATTAGCAAATAAATCGCCATGAGATGCACGGTTTTCATCTGCGGTCTTTCCCTCCCAGAGGCCACCATTTGTTTCTCTAATTCCTGGATTAATCTCAACTTTAATATCTGTTAATTGGGCCAAAGCAGCAGCGGTTGCTTGAGCTCTGATCAGATCACTTGAAATAATTCGATCTGGGCGAAGAGCAGCTAATACTTTTGCTGCCTCTGTTACCTGGTATTGACCAACTTTATTTAGCGGAATATCAGAGTGACCTTGAAAGCGATTTTCAACATTCCAATCTGTCTGGCCATGACGCCATAGCACAACCCGAATTGGTGACTGTGATTCTGACATTATCGCTGCGCCTTTACTAAATCTAATTCAATCTTAGGACAATCATTCCAGAGTCGATCTAACATATAGTAATTACGTAACTCTGTAGATTGAATATGGACAACTAAATCTGTGTAATCAAGGAGAATCCAAGCACCGCTTCCCTCTTTGCGGATTGGCTTCTCACCAACCTCCGCTAGCTTTTTCTGAACCTCATCTGATAAAGCCTGTAGTTGTGGTTCATTATTTCCGGTGGCAAGAAGAAAAACTTGGTTTAAAACTAATTGCTCAGAGAGATCTATCGCCACAATCTCATCCCCTAATTTGTCAGCTAAAGCAGTTGCTGCAATCTTGGTTAACTCTATAGTTCTACTACCGACTGCCATATAACCCATACTCTCTAATAAATGTAACTACCTTTGCTGGTAGAAAATTGCTTACATTCTCACGCTTTGCAATTGAATCTCGAACTTTAGTTGATGATATATCTAAAGCTTTAATTGAAATCTCTTCATAATCACTTGCCACAGATCCAGGGCGTTTAATTACTAAAACCTTTACCATTTTTAGTAACTCATCGGATCGGTGCCAATTTTTTAAATTATTTGCTGCGTCAGAACCAAGCACTAGAGTGAAGTTTGTATTGGGATAGATCTGCTGCAGCTCAGTTACGGTATCGATGGCGTAGCTATTACCCTCTCTATTTACCTCAAGTGGTAAGACCTCAACCATTGGGCTAAGCCCCATAGCTGTTACTGCCAAATCTGCCATTTGAAATCTTTGTTTAGCACTTACAACTGGCTGCCTGCCTTTAAGCCAAGGAGTACCGGATGGGATTACCAATACCTTCTCAAACTTATTTGAGATCTCTTTAATCAGGTGAAGGTGTCCTAGGTGGATTGGATCAAAGGTTCCGCCAAAGATCGCGAACTCTTTATTTGCCTTCGAAATAATTAATCCTTATCAATTCGAAGTGTTAAATATAGAAGTAGAGAGAGAATTGCAAATGCGGCTACTCCAAAATAAAGCGGAGGCATTGGCAGCTCGCGCGCCATCTCATTTGCTAGGTTCATGTGATTAGTTTATCCCCTTCTCAAGTAATACTTTAAATCCGGCCTCATCCAAGATGGTAATTCCTAACTCATTAGCCTTATCTAACTTTGATCCAGCAGCGTCACCTGCCACTACGTAATCAGTTTTACTGGAGACTGATGATGCTGCTTTGCCACCCCTAGAAACAATAGCCTCACTTGCGCCATCTCTTGTGAAATCATTAAGTGAGCCAGTAACAACGATTGTTAGCCCAGCTAATGTTTGCTTAAGCTTTTCCTTTGGTGCATCAACTAATGCCACTCCGGCTTTTTCCCACTTCTTAATAATCTGCTTATGCCAATCAACATCAAACCATTCAACAATTGCCTCAGCTATAACTCCACCCACACCATCTATATTTGCTAATTCATCAGCGCTTGCTTTTTGAATATTTGCAATCGAGCCAAATTTATTTGCTAACGCTTGCGCACTAGTTGGACCAACATGTCTGATTGATAATGCCACTAGTACACGCCAGAGTGGTCGAGTTTTAGCAATCTCAAGTCCTGCCACAAATCGATCAGCAATAACACTTATTGAGCCATCTTTTTTGGTGAAGAAATCTGATTTAGCTAAATCTTTTAAGGTTAATGAGAAGAGATCTCCCTCATCTACAACGAGCTTATCTGCCAATAGCGCTGCTGCTGCTTCATAACCTAAAACATCGATATCTAATGCTGAGCGAGAACCAATGTAGTAAAGCCGTTCAACTACTTGAGCAGGGCAACTCTGCGAGTTCGGACATCTAATATCCACATCACCTTCACTCATTGCACGTAATTTGCTACCGCAATCTGGGCATTTAGTTGGCATAACAAATGCTCGCTCGCTGCCACTTCGCTTTTCAATTACAGGGGCAAGAACCTCTGGAATAACATCGCCTGCTTTTCTAATTAATACGGTGTCACCAATTAAAATTCCCTTACGAACAATCTCTTGGGCGTTATGCAATGTTGCATTGGTAACTGTTGAACCGGCTACTTTTACCGGCTCCATATAAGCAAAAGGTGTAACTCGGCCAGTTCTACCTACACTTACCTTGATATCTAATAACTTGGTAGAGACCTCCTCTGGCGGATACTTATAGGCGATTGCCCACTTAGGAGCACGGGAGGTGAAACCTAAATCATTTTGGATATCAATCTCATTTACTTTTATTACTACGCCATCTATTTCATGTTCGACATTGTGACGATTTTTCTCATATTGATCAATAAAAGCTAATACCTCTTTGCGATTTGAAACTACTTTATATCTACTACTAGTTGGCAATCCCCAACCTTTTAGTAATTCGTAAGCAGCTGATTGCTTATCAAAGCTAACTCCAGTTGCAGCTCCAATGCCATGGACTACAACATCTAGCGGCCTACTTGCTGTGATCTTTGGATCTTTCTGGCGAAGAGAGCCGGCTGCTGCATTTCTTGGATTTGCAAACCTTGGTTTGCCAGCCTCCTCTAGTGAATCATTCAAATCATCAAAAGCTTTAAGTGGAAAGAAAACCTCACCTCGCACCTCAAGGGTTTTGGGCAAATCTTTGCCAGATAATTCAGTAGGAACTGATTTAATTGTTTTAATATTTAAAGTTACATCCTCCCCGGTTGTGCCGTTTCCGCGAGTAAGCGCCCTAGTTAATCTGCCATTTTCATAAAGTAAGTTAATGGCCAGGCCATCTACCTTGACCTCACAAAGCCAAGTATTTTTAACGCCAGCCTTTTCAATTCGATCAAACCAGTTATCTAATTCATCATTATCAAATACGTTATCTAGGCTCATCATCTTCTCAATATGATCGTGCTGGGTAAAGGAGGTGGAAAAGCCACCGCCAACCTCAAGAGTTGGTGAGCTCTCTAATTTGTACTGCGGATATTTGCGCTCAAGCTCTAATAATTGATTCCACAACTTATCAAAGGCAGCATCGGGAATGGTGGGTGCATCCAATACATAGTATTTAAATTGATGATCACGGATCTCCTCTGATAGCTCTTGGATTTGATGCCGAATTGCTGCGCTCATATTAAATAGTTTCGCAGATTGTGGCCGAACCAACTACCCGATCGCCATCATAAATAACTAAAGCCTGCCCCGTTGCTAATCCAAATACTGGTAAATCTAAATTAGCAATTAAATTTGTGCCATCGAATTTATAATTTGTAGCAAGTGGGGCGCCGTGGGCGCGAACTTGTGCAAATCCGCGCAGCTCTTTATTTAACTCAGGTACTGGTCCACACCAGGTTGGAGGGGTTGCAATAATTGTATTAATCGCTAAATCTTCATGGGTACCAACTACAACAGTGTTGCTCTTTGGCTCTATCTTTAATACATATCTTGGTTCACCTGATTTATCTGGCACAGTTAAGTTAAGTCCGCGACGTTGACCGATTGTGTAGGTATAGGCACCTTTATGTTCACCAAGTTTTGTACCCGCTTGATCAACAATATCCCCGGTTTCAGAACCTAATCGTTCCCGTAACCATCCTGCGTTATCTCCTGATGGCACAAAGCAGATGTCATGTGAATCTGGTTTGTTAGCTACAAATAAGCCGCGCTCTTTCGCCTCTTTACGAGTATCTGTTTTTACCGTATCTCCTAGTGGAAATATTGCACCAGCTATTTGATCAGTTCTAAGCACTGCCAGTACATATGATTGATCTTTCTCTGGATCTGCTGCGCGATGTAAAGTTTTTCCATCTGGGCCATCCTTTGTAATTGCATAATGACCTGTTACTACTCCATCAAAGCCAAGTGCTTTAGCGCGATCTAATACCGCCTCAAATTTAATCTTCTCATTACATCTAAGACATGGATTAGGAGTTCTACCTGATTGATACTCAGATAAGAAATTTTCAACTACACCTTTGTGAAACTCTTCTGCCATATCCCAGATATAAAACGGAATACCGATTACATCAGCTGCGCGCCTGGCATCATGTGAATCTTCGATTGTGCAGCAACCACGAGCACCAGAGCGATACTTTTGTGGATTACTAGATAAGGCTAAGTGGACACCGACTACTTCATATCCAGCATCAACTGCGCGAGCTGCAGCTACAGCAGAATCAACGCCACCACTCATCGCCGCAATCACCTTTAACTTTTTCATTTTTTACCCGATGCTGCTTTTGATCTGGCGACAACTGAGGCTATCACTGCGCCTAGCTTTGCAATCTCATTAATAGTATTTGTATAACTTAGAGAAAATCTTAAAGTAGAGGTGGTCTCATCCTCACTTAAACCCATCGCAAGTAATACATGACTTGGCCGTTGCACGCCAGCACTGCAGGCAGAGCCGGTTGAACAGGCGATTCCTTCAGCATCTAATAAAAGAAGTAATCCCTCTGAGTCAGTCTTTGGAAAGGTGATTGAAACAATTCCAGGTAGGCAGTTTTCAAGGTCACCATTTACCCAAATATCTGAGATATTTTTCTTAATAGTGCTAATTAATTCTTCCTTTAACTTTCTGATCTTTTTCTCTCGCTCTTTTTTATTTGCCACTGCATCTGTTGCTGCTGCGGCAAAGGCAACGATGCCAGGTGCGTTAAAGGTGCCACTTCTTAAATCTCGCTCCTGCCCGCCGCCATGAAGAATTGGCTCTATATCTAATCCTTTTTTTAATATTAAGGCAGCAACACCTAATGGTCCACCAATTTTATGAGCGCTAATAGTTGCCGCAGTTAAACCTAACTTTTTAAATGAAAGATCAACCTTGCCAAAACTTTGCACGCAATCTGAGTGCACCGGAATATCCCCAGCAATCTTTACTACTTGGGCAATATCTTGAAGGCTACCGACCTCATTATTGGAGTGCATTATTGAGATCAAGGCGATCTGATCTTGATACTTATCTACCGCCTCTTTTAACTCTGTTAAATCTACAAAACCTTTTCGATCAACATTAATGCCAACTATTTGGGCACCTTCATGCTCTGCCAGCCAAACAATTGGATCCATCACTGCATGGTGTTCAAAGGTTGAGGTAATAATTACTTTTCTATTAGCTTTAGCGCCCTTCCAAAACAA
>JBEGQD010000068.1:0-5574 GCA_041181125.1 Actinomycetota bacterium
CTGATGGCGCACATAATGCAGCCAAACCATAGGCGCCATCAACATGAAACCAAATACCACGGCTCTTTGCGCACTCGGCAATACTTTGTAAGTTATCAATAATTCCAAGATTGGTTGTCCCAGCTGTTGCAACTAAGGCAAAGACTTGGTGAGATGGATTTTCGCTATGGTATTTATCAATTGCAGCTTCACAATCTTGACCTTGTAGCGAGCCATCTTTATCTGGCTTAATTAATAACATGCCAACATCCATTACCTCAGCAGCGGATTTGATAGAGGAGTGCGAATCAGCACTTGCTGCAATTACCCACCTGCTTACATCTTTACGCTTTGCTCTAAAAGTATTTCGCGCAGTTACCAACGCTGATAAATTTCCAATCGTGCCACCCTGCACAAATACCCCACCAGATGTACTTGGCATCTTTGCCAGATCTGCAATCCATTTAAGTGCTTGATTTTCAGCAAAAACTGCCCCTGCACCTTCAAGCCAAGAGCCACCGTAGAGCGCGCTAGCACCAACCACTAAATCAAATAGGTTTGCATACTCACTAGGTGCTGATGGAATAAATGCTAAGTAGCGCGGGTGGTCTGTTGATATACAAGCTTTTGCTAAAACATCTTTAAACAAGGTGAGAGTTTCATGTCCACCTAAACCTTTTTCAGTAATGGTATTTCCGGCTAATTCAAACAGCTCTTGCGCAGTTTTGGGACCATCAAGTGGTGGATCTGTTCGTAATCTAATTAATGAGTACTCAAGTACCTCTTTAGCCAGCTCTTCAACTTCAGGTGTGAACTCATGCATTACGAGCGGCGTAATCTTTCCGGTTAGCACTTCTAATTAAATTACGAATCATGGTTGGAAACACAAATGTGTGAAGTGGCAAGACTGCGTACCAGTAAAGCTGTCCACCTAAGCCACGGGGAGAAAAGGTCGCCTCTTGCGTTACCTCACTTTGACCATTTGGTAATTTCTTAATTCTAAACTCCAACCAAGCTTTACCAGGCAAAATCATCTCTGCATATAGCTTTAATGATTTACCACTATCTAACGATTCAACTCGCCAAAAATCTAAACTATCACCAACTCTTAGGTGAACGGGATCTCGTCTGCCACGACGCAAACCAACTCCACCGATCATTCGATCCATTAATCCTCGCAAATACCAAAGAAAATCAGCACCATACCAACCATGCTCACCACCGATCTCTTCAATTGCCTGCCATAGTGATTCCATTGACGCATCTGTAACTCTCACCTTTGTATCTTTATATAACGCCTCACCAGCCCAATCCGGATCACTCTGCGCTTTTTGCCATGGCGCAGTAGGCAAAGTGGCATCAGACCATCTAGTTGAAACTGTATTACCAGTGACATTAGTTAGAGCTAAGTTGATAGCACCTTCAACATCAATTAAACCCTCAGGTGGTGGCGGAATTAAATTATTTATAGATTTCTTAGGATCTGCAACTACCTCACTAATTAATGATCCAACCAATGGCCGCGCAAGTGAGGTTGGTACTGGTGTAACAAAGCCAATCCAAAGACTTGATAATTTTGGTGTTAACACTGGAACCTTAATAATTAATCGCTTTCTTAATCCTGATAGCTTGGCAAATTTTTGCATCATATCGGCATAAGAAAGTATTTCTGGCCCACCAATATCAAAAATTCCAGCAACCGGTTTTTCAAGTTTGGCTGCGTTTCTCAAATACCAAAGAACATCTCGAATTGCGATGGGATGAGTTTTATTCATTACCCATTTAGGAGTAGTCATAACTGGCAGGCGATGGGTTAGATGACGAAGCATCTCAAATGATGCCGAACCTGATCCAATAATAATTCCAGCTCTAAGCTCCATAACCGGAACTGTCGTAGTTGCTAACTCTTTTCCAGTATTTGCTCTAGATTGCAGATGCTTACTTGTTTTTGCATCATTATTAATTCCACCTAAGTAAATTATTTGTTTAACGCCACACTCTTGCGCGGCCTTTGCAAAATTTCTAGCCATCGCTGATTCAATTTCATCAAAATTTGGACCTAAGTTAATTGAGTGCAATAAATAGAAAGCGGTGTGAACTCCGGTTAATGCCTTAAGTGTTGATTGGTAATCAGAGGCGTTACCAACTGCAATCTCAACATCCTTCGCCCAGATATGGCTGGCTGCTTTATTAGCATCCCTTACAAAAACGCGAACCTTGGCTTTATCGGCTAGTAGTGAGGTAACTAATCGACCACCTACATAGCCTGAAGCACCGGTAACTAGAATTTTGCGTTCATCGCTCATGGGTAAAACAGTAGACTTAATTCAATGAATAAACCAAAGGTTGTTGTTTTAGGTGGAGGATTTGGCGGTTTAACCGCTGCTAGAGCCTTGGATAAAAGCGCGGATGTGACCGTAGTTGACCGGCATAACTTCCAAACATTTTTACCACTTCTCTATCAGGTTTCCACTGCTGGCCTTGCCGCCGATCATGTTGCCTACCCAATCAGAGGCGCACTTAGAAAAACTAATGTTAAGTTTCGAATGGGATCACCAATTTCAATAGACCATAAAAATAAAGAGATTAAGTTAGATAGCAGTGAGGTTTTAAAGTTTGACCACTTAATTGTCGCACTTGGTTCAACCACTTCAGATTTTGGTATTGCCGGTGTTAATGAGTACGCACTTGGTATGAAAACAGTTCATGAAGCACTAACCATTAGAGCAGAAATAATGCGCAGGTTTGAGGATCTATGCAGATTTGAAGATAACACTAGATTTGCAATCTCAGTTGTTGGAGGTGGACCAACTGGAGTGGAGATGGCAGGTGCAATTGCTGAGTTAATTCGCGGCCCACTTAAATCTGACCAAGCACACGCCGCCTCTCATATTGACATTAACTTAATTGAAGCTGGCCCAAGATTGCTGCCACCATTTGCGCCATCACTTTCTGAGCGGACAAAACGAGATTTAGAAAAACTTGGAGTTAAGGTTTTAGTAAATACCGCTGTTAAAGAGATTGAACATAGAAAGATAATTCTAAAAGATGGCACAACTATGCAATCTGAGATAACAATCTGGGCAGCTGGCGTTAAGGGATCAGATGCGATGGCTCAACTTAATCTTCCAACTGCAGGTAACCGGGTTGCAGTTGAGCCAACTATGCAGGTTAAAAACTATCCATATATTTGGGCTTTAGGAGATATCGCGGCTGCAGTTGGCAAAGATGGTCGCCCATTGCCTATGGTGGCACCGGTTGCTATTCAACAAGGTAAATTTATTGCAAAACAGATAATGCGATTAGTAAATAATAAATCACTAGAGAATTTTAAATATGTTGATAAGGGTTCGATGGCAACTATTGGTAGAAATAAAGCGATTGTGCAGGTAAAGGGAATTAAAATTGCAGGTCCAATTGCTTGGTTTGCATGGCTGTGGCTGCACCTGTTTTACCTACTTGGGGGCCGTAACAAAATTGGCACTATGGCAGATTGGACCTGGAACTACTTAACCTTTGATCGAGGAAATCGCCACATCATGGACTCAAATTAATAATGAGCAAAGCAGTTTTTCGAAAGTACATTGAAGTCGATGGGCATCAGCTTTGGACTGTTAAGTGGCAAAAAAATGGCGAACCAGTTGTATTACTTCATGGCGGCTTAAGCCATACCGCAAAGTGGGAGAAGCAAATACTTCCTGCAGTTGCTAAAACCCATCAACCATTTGCATATGATCGAACCGCACATGGTTACACCAAGGTTCGCCCAGGCTATATGCACTTTGATTTTCAGGTAAATGAGTTTGTTAACTTTCTTAAAACAGTTGTTAAAAAGCCAGCGCATGTAATTGGCTATAGCGATGGTGGAAATATTGGCTTACTCGCTGCAATCAAATATCCAAAATTAGTTAAATCACTAGTTGGTATTGGCATGAACTACACCTACGATGCTGGCTTATCCTTTGATTTAAGTAAGGTTGAAGCAAGTGATGAAGAAATCACTAATTTTGTCCGCATGACCAAACAAGATCCAGCACTACTACTTGAGATTAAAGCAAAGGCATTTAAAGTATGGGCCACTGAACCAAAGTTAAAGTTGTCTAAGTTAAAGAAGATTAAGTGCCCAGTTTTAGTGTTAGCGGCAGATGATGAGCCCTTCACTAGCAAGATGACATTTGAGATGTATGAAGTGATTCCAAATGGCAGACTAGCTGTTATCCCTGGCTCATCCCATGGAGTAGTTCATGAAAAAACTAAGTTGATGCAAGAGGTAATTAAGGATTTTTATAAATCACTTGATTATCCAATTACTAAGATGCCAAATAGAAGAGCTAAGCAACAAGAGAAGATTTTAAGAAACTCTTAATTCACCAACTGCGCCCTTTGGCACAAATGGTTTATTTGGAAATACTGGATTAACTCTCCTATAAGGTGAGTTCTGGATAGGCCGAGTATCTGTCTCTCCCTTATTTGGCCACATTGAAAATGCTCGCTCTGCTTGAGCAGTAATTGTTAGTGATGGGTTAACACCCAGATTTGCAGTCACTGACGCCCCATCTACAACATGAAGTGTTGGGTAGTTATAAACCCGGTGGTATGGATCGATTACTCCAGTAGCTGATGACTCACCGATTACGCAGCCGCCAACAAAGTGAGCGGTAAATGGTGCATTAACCAAATCTCCAATATGACCACCAGCTATGCCGCCATTGTTTTCAGCAATTCGCCGTGCTACCTCATTGGCTGCTGGAATATAGGTTGCATTTGGAGTTAGTGAATCATTTTTAGAGGTTAGGCGATAGCCAAACAAGCCTTTCTTTCCACGCACTGTAATTGCTGAATCGACATTTTGCATAATTAATGCCACCACAGTTCTCTCACTCCATTTTCTAACATCCATAATCTTTAGTACGAGAGAAGGTTTGGTAATTACCTGGCGCAGCCACTGTTTGCGCCGATCTTTAATATTTGTGCCATCGGTCATTACTGTTTGCAGCATTCCCATAAAGTTGCTGCCCTTGCCATATCTAACCGGCTCCACATGTGTGTGTTCATCTGGGAAAAAGGAAGATGTAATAGCTGAGCCCTTACTAAAATCAGTGCCGCCTTTAGGCATGATGCTGCCAGTTAACGCCTCACTATTGGTTCTGGATAACTTTCCTAATTGATCACTTAACTTAGGAAGAGTGCCATCAATCTTCATTTTATGTAATAACTTTTGAGTGTTAAATGTGCCAGCTGCGACAACTACTTGAGAGGCGGTAAATGTGCGCTTGCCGCCAAACCAGGCAGAGCTTTTACGAGCTGTAACCTTCCAACTTCCATCAGTTAACTGTTCACTCTTAATTACTGTGTGCTCTGGGAAAACCTGTGCACCTGCCTTTTCAGCAAGTCCTAAGTAATTTTTTGGCAAAGTATTTTTTGCATTATGTCGGCAACCAGTCATGCAACCTCCACACTGTAAACAACCATCGCGGTCAGGTCCGACGCCACCAAAAAATGGATCCTTAGCTTTGATCCCATTGCCATCACCAAAATAAACACCAAGTGGAGCTAATTTAAATGTGTGGCCCACTCCCATTTGCTCTGCAACCT
>JBEGQD010000069.1:0-4614 GCA_041181125.1 Actinomycetota bacterium
TTAAAACAATTCCAGTACTACCTCTATCTACTAAATAGGCGATTATCAAAAGGTCAGCTGCTCTTAAGTAATTACAATTTCTAATTATTCGCTGGCGAGAGAATCGATCTAAGATTGTGCCAATATATGGCCCAATTAATGAGTAGGGCAGTAGCACAACGGTAAATGCCAAGGCGGCCGATATTGCATTTGGTGATCGCTCTGGTGAGAATAAAACAAAGCTAGCTAGTGCGGATTGAAAAAGCCCATCTGTTAACTGGCCAATCCAGCGAGTAGTTAAAATCCGATTTAATCTTGAGCCACCAGCAACTGGCCAAATTCCCATAGGGCAAGCGTAGTTATTAATTTAGGATTAACCTTGGATCTTATGTTAGCCACGATGCGCTCAATGATTGATTACTCATTGAGTAAGCGCAGAACTTTAATAGCACTCTTTCAAGGCGCAGCAAGTGCGATGGATGCTTGTGATGCTGATCCATACCTTCGAAGAGCTGCTAAGTACCATGGTGAGTTAACTAATCGTTCTTGCCCAGTTTGTAAGAAGTTTAAGATTGTTGAGCTTAGGTACGCCTTTGGTGATCAACTCGGCCAATACTCAGGTCGAATTAAGAATCAAGAAGAGTTAATTCAAATGCAAAGTGAGTATGGTGAGTTTCGCGTCTATGTTGTTGAAATCTGTACCGATTGCCATTGGAATCACCTAGTGGAATCCTTTTTATTAGGAGATGGCAGATATAGAAAGCCACCACGAAAGGTTCGCACCTTAGCTGATGAGGATTAACGGGTAATCTTGGCAGGTGAGTAATTTGGTAGAAAAACTTCCAAGAATCGGCGTTCTGGCAGTTGGTTTTTCATTTGTAGCCGGAGTATTTCTTTTTGGCTTTGCATATTTCACTGTTTCAATTCCAGATCCAAATGCTTATGTAAATAGCCAATCAACAATTATTCAATATGTAGATGGCAGCGAGATCGGGCGAATCGGCTCTGAAAATAGAACTGTTGTAACACTTGCTGAGATTCCAGTACAGGTTAGAAATGCGGTAATGGCTGCTGAGGATAGAAACTTTTACTCAAACCGTGCGTTTAGTCCAACTGGAATTCTTAGAGCGGTTTGGAATAATTTAAGAGGTGGCTCACTTCAAGGTGGCTCAACTATTACCCAACAATATGCAAAGACTGCATTTTTAACACCAGAGCGATCGGTGCAACGAAAAATAAAAGAGTTAGTAATTGCAATAAAACTAGAGAATCAATTTACTAAAGATCAGATATTTGAAAATTATCTAAACACTATTTACTTTGGCCGTGGCTCATATGGAGTGCAGACCGCATCCCAGGTTTACTTCGGCACTACTGTTGATCAATTAACTACAGCTCAAGCTGCTGTGCTGGCTAGCATTTTACGAAGCCCAGGGCTTTATGATCCAGGGTTTAAAAAAGATAATTTGCCTCGGCTGGAAAATAGATTTAAGTATGTAATTGATGGCATGGTTAAGGCGGGTTGGTTAGATAAAACAAAGGCTGCAAAAATTAAGTTTCCAGTAATTAATCCAAGAGTATCTTCAGGTGCTCTCGCCGGACCAAAGGGTTATGTCATCTCTTGGGTAGAGCATGAGTTAAACGCACTTGGTTTTACCGATGAACAATTACTAGTTGGTGGTTACATAATCAAAACTACCTTAGTAAAAGAGGCGCAAGAGGCGGCAGTTGCAGCGGTAAATAAAGAAGCACCGGCAAAAGCACCAGATAATTTACATATTGGTTTGGTTGCAATTAAGCCTGGCACTGGTGAGATCTTGGCGATGTATGGCGGTAAAGATTATTTAAAGTATCAATTTAACGCTGCCACTCAAGGAATCGCCTCTGGTGGATCATCCTTTAAACCATTTGCATTAGTTGCCGCACTTGAAACTGGAATACCACTTACCTCTATTTGGAATGGCAGCACACCAAAGGTTTATGACGATGGAATTGGCCGGCCTTATGAAGTAAACAATTATGGCGGTGAGAAGTGGGGAAATATTTCACTACTTACTGCAACTGAGCACTCAGTAAATACTATTTATGTGCCCCTTGGTATTAAAGCAGGGGTTGAAAAGGTTGTAGATGTTGCACGTCGTGCTGGAATTCCAGAGTCGGTGCAAATGGTCGCATCACCTTCAGTAACCCTTGGTTCATCTAGCCCGCATGTTATTGATTTAGCAAATGCTTATGCGACATTTGCAGCGCAAGGAGTTTATGCAAAACCATTTATTATCAATGAGGTACAAGGTCCAAATAAAGGAATTTTGTATCAGGGAAGAATTCAAGCCCAAGAGGTCTTTAGAAAAGATGTAATGGCAGATTTAACCTACGCACTTAATCGGGTAACAATCGCAGGTACTGGTGCGGTAGTTGGCGCAAGATTAAAGCGGCCAGCTGCTGGAAAAACTGGAACATCTAATGACAACGCATCTGCTTGGTTTAATGGTTACACCCCAGAGGTTGCAGCATCGGTTGCTTTTTATCGAGATGATGCAACCCAATCACTAAATGGAATTGGCGGGCTAACTTCAGTTACTGGTGGATCCTTCCCAGCTCGGGTTTGGGTTGAGTTTGTTAAAGCTTATTTAGATAAGGCACCAATACAGGAGTTTCCATTACCTGCAAATATTGGTGGAACTGATCCAATAAACATGGTCAATTCGGTGCCGGAGATGGATCCAGCTTTGATTCCTCCCTCTCCTACGCCTACACCTAAGAAAAAGAAGTAAACCTTGCTTACCAAAACGGTAAGTAGATCATTTATTGCAGTTCTTTTATTTGTTTCATTACTTTCTTTCTTTAAATTTAATCACTGCCAAAATAATGCTTGGGCCTCTCCAGATAATTATGTTCACGCCTGTTATACCGATATTCCAGCGCTGTATTCTGAGCGCGGTTTGGATACAAATACATTTCCATACCAATCTGCCACCAACTCAATGGAGTATCCACCACTTACTGGATTAACCGCCTGGTTGATCTCATTTGTCACACCAGATAGCTCACATAATTGGTTTTTTAATTTAAATGTATTGCTACTAATTATAATGTTTATCATCTCAGCAGTTATTGTTAAACAACTTGCGCCAAAGTATCTATATCTACTCCCGGCTTCTCCAGCCGTCGTTGCAAGCTTATTTATCAATTGGGATCTACTAGCAGTTGCCTGCGCGCTACTTGCAATTTATTACTTTGAAAATAAGAGGTTTGAGCTAAGTAGTATCTGGCTTGGTATCTCAATTGCTACCAAATTCTTCCCGATAGTCTTACTTTTGCCAATTGCAGTTGTTTTTTATCGGCGCAGGCAATATAGAGAATTCATTAGATACTTTTTTGCAACCACAATTATTTGGCTTGCGGTAAATCTACCCATCGCACTTTTCTATTTTGATGGTTGGTGGCGGTTTATTAAATTAAATTTAGAGCGCGGGGCAGATTTCGGATCAATTTGGTATGGCCTATCTTTACTTGGTATAAATGCCCCAGCGTTAAATTTAATCTACCCATTGATTTCAATTGGATTATTTGCATCTCTTACTATTTATTTAGTTAGACTAAAACAAATCCCAACTCTTGCTCAAATCGCTTTCTTTGCAGTTTTTATCTTTACAACCGTAAGCAAGGTTTACTCACCACAGTATGTCTTATGGCTTACCCCACTTGCAGTCATTGCACTTACTAACAGTAGGCAGCAGATTACATTTTGGTTTTGGCAAGCAACTGAGATTATTTATCACTTAGCTATTTGGCAGTACTTAGCATTATTTTCTGGTGCAAAATTTGGCCTGCCAGCCGGTGGTTACGCTATCGCCACACTACTTAGAGTTATTGGGATATCAACCTTTACCTATCTACTGATGCGGGATTTAAGCGGTAAATCCACAGCAAAAATAAGGGTGATTTCGCGCTAAAGCGGCTGCAGGTTAATATTGCCCCAACACCTGCTGCGGAAATCCCGTAGCCGCTTTAGTCCAGAGGTGGTTTAAAAAATGCGTCGCTATGAACTCATGGTCATATTAGATCCTGATTTAGAAGAGAAGACCGTATCGCCAAGTCTTGAAACTTATCTAAAGATAATTAAAGATGGTGGCGGCAAGGTTAATAAGTTAGATATCTGGGGTAAGAGACGAATGGCCTTTGAAATAAATAAAAAAGGCGAGGGAATCTACGCAGTTATCGATATGCAATCAGAGCCAGCACCAATTAAAGAGTTGGATCGACAACTTAATTTAAATGAGTCGGTTCTTCGCACCAAAGTTGTCCGGCCAGAGTAAATCCCCGACCGGTAAATAAATAACAAGCATCTAAAGTAGATAAGGGAGAAATAAAAATGGCAGCAGGCGATACCAACCTAACCATGATCGGTAATTTGGTCAGTGATCCAGAGTTGCGCTTCACACCAAGCGGTGCGGCAGTAGCAAAGTTTACTGTGGCATCAACACCGCGTTACTTAGATAAAAACACAAATGAGTGGAAAGATGGCGATAGCCTTTTTCTACAATGCCAAATTTGGCGACAAGCAGCAGAGAATGTTGCTGAGTCGCTAACAAAAGGTATGCGCGTAATTGTTTCAGGTCGCTTAAAGCAACG
>JBEGQD010000070.1:0-71036 GCA_041181125.1 Actinomycetota bacterium
TTACAAGAAGTGGTGGAACATTTATGGTTTACGGAGTGGGTGAACCAGACGATACCTTTAAGATAAACGCATTTGATGTATTTCATCGCGAGATAAGAATTCAAGGCTCCTTTGCAGAGATTGATACCTTCCCTGCTACTTTGGCAGCTTTTGAATCTGGTCGGTTAAAGACAGACGGCTTGATAACCCACCGCTTTTCAATCGATGAATATGGTAAAGCTCTTGAAGCACTTAGAAGCGATAAGAGTGCTCATAAAATAGTTCTTAAGTTTTAGGCTTAAACGGGCGAATTCGGGCAAAAAGCGTTACCAAAAGTTTATAAAGCAGTCTTGTTCAAACCAAAACAGATACGTACGCTTCAGCCTGCGAGCAAAAAATATGCCCGTAAGGCGAGGGGTTTCTAAATGTTTCAAGAAGAGCGTCGCACATGGCTTACCTCACATGCCCGTTCGAATGGTCGAGTTGATGTAAATGAAAGTGCAGAAGCACTCGGCGTGACAGTTGAAACAATCCGTCGCGACCTTAATGATCTAGAGAATAAGAATTTACTTCGCCGAGTACACGGTGGCGCTATTCCAATAGAGGGATACGTTTATGAATCGAGCCTTGCTACTCGCAAGGAACAGTTCATTGAAGAAAAGCGTCGAATTACCCGCAAAGCGCTTGAATTTGTTGGTGAAGCAGAGACAATATTTTTAGATGAAGGATACACCCACCAAATTTTTGCTGAGATCTGGAACCCACAACACCAAGTAACAGTTGTTACAAATGCAATTCATACTGCGGCAATTTTATGTGCCAAAAAAAATGTTGAGGTAATTTTTTTAGGTGGCAAAGTTCGTTCAGTAACAGCAGCAACTGCTGACCAATGGGCTCTACGCCAACTTTCTGAACTTGTACTTGATCTTGCACTTATTGGTACAAATGGGCTTTCGCTAGAACATGGTTGTACCTCTCCAAATGCAAATTGTTCAGCAACGAAAGCTGCTGCAATAAAAGCAGCGCATAAATCAATTTTATTGGCAACAAGTAATCGTTTTGGTTTTGATTCATTTATTAAGTTTTGTGACCTTACTGTTTTTTCAGATGTGATTACAGATACTGAAATGGATGATGAAACTTTTAATAAATTCAGCGCAGCTGGAATGAGGATAACTCGTGCGTAAGAGCACACACATAGGTTTGCTGGAGCCCAAAACTCAAGCAAAAGGTAGGTCGCACAAAAGTGTGATTTTCCTGTACTACATTTCCTAGAGGAGGAAAAATGAAGGCACGTAATCGCGTAACCGCGGTTTCAGCTGTCGTAATCGCGTCTTTGGCATTTACTGCATTAACAGTGCCAGCGAAGGCAGCTTCAACTATCAACGTATTGATGGTTGGAAACCCACAAATGAAGGATCTTCAGTCATTGACTGCAGATAACTTCACAAAAGATACCGGAATTAAAGTTAACTTCACAGTACTTCCAGAAAACGAACTACGTGACAAGGTAACTCAGGATGTTGCATCTGGCGCAGGCCAATATGACATCGTGACCCTTGGTATGTATGACGTTGCTAACTGGGGTGGTACTGGAAAGATCAAAGCGCTTGATTCATTAGTTGCTGCAGACTCTGCTTGGAATAAAGCAGATGTTTTCCCATCAATGATTAATGGCTTATCTGGTGCTGACAAGAAGTTATATGCAGCTCCATTCTACGGTGAATCATCAATGCTTATGTACCGTAAGGATCTTGCAAAAGCTGCTGGCGTAACAATTCCAGAGCGCCCAACATGGGCACAGGTTGCAGCTGCTGCTGCAAAGATGAATGACAAGAAGAAGGGTATCGCAGGCATCTGTCTACGTGGTCTTCCAGGATGGGGCGAGCAATTCGCACCACTTACAACTGTTGTAAACACTTATGGTGGAACATGGTTTACAAAGGACTGGAAAGCACAAGTTAACCAGAAGCCTTTCGTTGATGCTGTTTCATTCTATGTTGATCTATTAAAGAAGTATGGTGAGCCAGCTCCTACACAAGCAGGCTTTACCGAGTGTGATAACGCAATGGCACAAGGAAAAGCTGCTATGTGGTATGACGCAACATCTGCAACAGGTTCAATTGAAAAAGCAGGCTTCTCTAACTACGTTGGAAAGTTTGGCTATGCGTACGCACCAGTTGTGAAGACCAAAGCTTCAGGATGGCTATGGGCTTGGGCATTCGCAATTGAAGGCGCATCAAAGCAAGAGGCTGATGCATGGAAATTCATCTCATGGGCAACTAGCTCTAAGTATGAAAACCTAGTTGGCGAGAAGCTTGGCTGGACTGCTGTTCCAGACGGCAAGCGCGCATCAACATATGCAAATCCTAAATACACTGCTGCAGCAAGTGCCTATTACAAGATAGTACTTGGATCACTTGAAGCTGCTGATCCACTTAACCCAGGTGTACAACCTCGACCAACTTCAGGTATTCAGTTTGTTGCTGTTCCTGAGTTCGCCGATCTTGGAACCGCTGTTTCACAGGAAGTTGCTAAGGCAATTACTGGTAAGCAGACAGTAAAGGCTGCTCTCGATAAGGGACAGAAGCTTGCTGAAAAGGTTGCCGCAAGGTACGCCAAGTAATAGTTAGTAATAACTAGTACGAATGAAGCTCTGATGAGTATAGGAAATCTCCTATACTCATCAAGGGCTTGTAAACATAGTTTTAACAAATGTATTTATGGTCCAAGGAGATATAAGTGTCAGTATTGACTCACACGAAAGCAGAGAACAAGAAGCGTAGGTTGCCGCTTTATCCTGCACTAATCCTTACCATTATTTTGACTCAGGTACCATTTTTGGTAACTCTGGGCATCTCAAGTTTCCACTGGAACATAATGCATCCAGATGAAACGAAATTTGCTTGGTTTGAAAATTTTCACACAATTATCGCTGATGATGCTATGCGGGCGGCATTAAAAAATTCACTTACCTTAACTTTTAGTGTCGTATTTTTCTCAACTGCTCTGGGGCTTTTACTTGCGATCTTGCTTGACCGTAAATTCCGAGGCCGTGCAATCGTGCGAACACTCTTGATCACACCATTTTTAATTACGCCAGTTGCATCTGCATTAATGTGGAAGCACATAATATTTAATCCAATGTATGGAATTCTAAATGGATTTGCAACGCAGATTTATCAAAAGTTCGGCGGAGATAGTGTTGTAGCAATTGATTTTATTTCTCAACATCCGTTAATAGCTATAGCAGTACCAATGATTTGGCAGTGGACACCATTTATGATGCTGATCATTTTGGCTGGCTTACAAAGCCAGGCACCAGACATACTAGAAGCTGCCGCTGTTGATGGCGCCGGTCCACGACAAATTTTTGCACGTATGACATTTCCTCATCTTCGACAGTACATTCAATTAGCAATTGTGCTTGGAACTATTTACATAGTTCAAAGTATGGACTTCGTATTTACAATCACCCAAGGTGGCCCAGGAACTGATTCAACAATAATTCCCTATCAAATTTACTTAACTATGTTTAGAAAATATGAATACGGAGAGGCAGCAGCAGCAGGAGTAATCGTAATCATTCTTACAATAATTCTCTCCAACTTTGCGCTCCGTTTAACCCGCGACTTATTGGAATCAGAAAAATGAGTAAATTGAAATCAACTAAGATTTTGCGACAGGGCACGCCAGCTGGCCGCTTTTCACTCACGGCTTTAACCTGGTTTTTAGGATTGCTGTTTTTCTTTCCAATTTTTTGGATCCTGCTTATTTCATTTCGCCAAGAGGTAGATGCCGGTACCTTCCCGCCGAAATGGCTTGCGCCATTTTCAATCGAAAACTATGGAGAGGTATTTAAAGCTGGCGCTAAAAGCTTCTTACTTAACTCAACTATTGCTTCGGTAGGTTCAACAATTATTGTTTTATTCTTGGCATATCCGGCCGCTTATGCGCTATCAATTAAGCCAGTTTATAGAAGTAAAGATGTACTCTCATTCTTTCTTTCTACAAAGTTTTTACCTCCAATCGCAGCGTTACTACCTCTATATTTAATACTACAAAAACTACAGTTATTAGATAACATTTTTGCACTTACAATTCTTTATGTGGCTATGAACTTACCACTTGCAGTTTGGATGTTACGTTCATTTTTAAAGGAAATTCCCAAAGAGTTAGTTGAAGCAGCAGAACTTGATGGTGCATCTACTCCGAAGATTCTTTATAAGGTGTTAGCACCTATTTCTATGCCCGGAATAGCAGCTACAGCTTTGATTTGCTTTATTTTTACCTGGAATGAATTCTTGCTTGCTATAAATGTAACTGGGTTTGACGCTGCCACTGCACCGGTTTATCTAGTTAGTTTCGTAACAGCAGAAGGTTTGTTTTTTGCTCACTTAGCAGCAGTATCAATCATAGTTTCCCTTCCGGTAGTAATTGCAGGTTGGGCAGCACAGGACAAGCTTGTGCGCGGACTCTCGTTAGGGGCGGTTAAATAATATGAAGGCAGCAATCATTACTGGCATTGGCCAGATCTCAGTTGAAACAGTTCCAGATCCAGTATGTGAAGACCGAGAGGTAATTATTGAGGTCGCCGCATCCGGAATTTGTGGCACCGACCTTCATATTCTTGAAGGTGAATTTGCGCCAAAGCTACCAATTATTCCTGGCCATGAATTTAGCGGAAAAATTATCGAAGTTGGCAAGAAGGTTACTGAGTACAAAGTTGGCCAATTAGTTGCGGCTGATCCTTCGTTATTTTGTGGTGAGTGTTTTTACTGCAAGCGTGCTCGTGGAAATCTCTGCCTTAAGTGGAATGCAATTGGTGTTACTAAGCCAGGAGGTGCTGCGCAGTTTGTAGCGGCTCCAGTAAAAAACTTATACCTACTACCACCTGAAATTGATGTTAAAGATGCTGGTCTTATCGAGCCACTCTCATGTGCTGTTAGAGGTTATGACGTACTGCCAAGAATTCCTGGCTCTAATTACCTCATCTACGGCTCCGGAACAATGGGATTAATGATGATGGAGCTTGCTCGTCGCAATGGTGCGGCCACAGTCTCTATGGTTGATATAAATAAAGAGAGATTAGAGACGGCAAAAACATTAGGTATTACCCGTCTTGCCACTTCAGCTAATGAGTTTGAAACTGAGCATGGTTGGGATGTAGTAATTGATTGCACCGGTAATAAGGCTGCAATTCAAGATGCAATTGGTAGAACGATGCCGGGTGGAACATTTTTGCAGTTTGGTGTGGCAAATTTGGGCACAAAGATTGAAATTGATCCATTTTGGATTTATAACAAGGAAATTACAATTGCTGGATCAATGGCGGTATTACAAAGCTTTGATCGAGCTGGTGATCTACTTGCATCTGGTGTGTTAAAACCTGATGTAATGATAAGCCACAGATTTGGATTAGATGATTACATTAAAGCGGTTGATATGTTTAAGAACGGTATTGGCCGTAAAATGACAATAGAACCTAACAAACTTTAATTAATTATTAATTAACCGGTCCCTTACCAATAGTAAGTGGCCGGCGGGTTTCGGCATAAAAATCATTTCCCTTATCATCAATGATTATAAATGCCGGAAAGTTTTCAACCTCTATTTTAAAAACTGCCTCCATGCCAAGTTCGGCATAATCTAAAACTTCAACTTTTTTAATACAATCTTGGGCAAGACGGGCTGCTGGCCCACCGATAGATCCAAGATAAAACCCACCATACTTTTTACAAGATTGGGCAACAGCAGATGATCTATTTCCCTTAGCTAGCATGATCATTGAGCCACCTGCTGCTTGGAACTGTTCAACATATGAATCCATGCGACCAGCTGTAGTTGGTCCGAAAGATCCAGAGGCGTAACCGGCTGGAGTTTTAGCCGGACCTGCGTAATAAACCGCATGATCTTTTAAATACTGTGGCATTGGTTTTCCACTGTCGATCAACTCTTTTATCTTTGCATGAGCAAGGTCGCGAGCAACAACTAATGTGCCGGTAAGACTTACTCTAGTTTTTGCAGGATACTTTGAAAGTTGCGCCAGGATTTCTGCCATTGGTTTACTTAAATCAATCTTTACCTCATCTTGATCCAAATCTTGCGCAGTAGTTGCGGGTAAGAAATGTGCTGGCTCTGTCTCTAACTTTTCAATAAATACACCATTTTTTGTGATCTTAGCTTTTACCTGTCGATCAGCTGAACATGAGACTGCAATTGCAATTGGCAGAGAAGCGCCATGTCTTGGCAACCTAACAACTCGAACATCATGACAAAAATACTTTCCACCAAACTGTGCGCCAATTCCAATACTTTGAGTTAACTTTAGAATTTCTTTCTCAAGCTCTAAATCTCTAAATCCATGGCCAGTCTTAGCATCTCCTTTTGTTGGAAGTGAATCTAGATATTTAGTACTGGCAAGCTTTGCTGCTTTAACTGTGTACTCAGCGCTAGTGCCACCAATTACCACCACTAAGTGATAAGGCGGGCAAGCAGAGGTGCCAAGTGAGCGAAGCTTTTCGTCAAGCCAACTCATAAATGATTTTGGATTTAATACCGCTTTTGTTTCCTGATATAAAAATGATTTATTAGCACTTCCGCCACCTTTGGCAATAAATAAAAAGTTGTACTCATCAGCATGATCTGTATCTGAATAAATCTCAATCTGGGCTGGCAGATTATTACCGGTATTTTTCTCCTCCCAAGTAGTAACTGGTGCTAATTGAGAGTAGCGAAGATTTAATTGGGTAAACGCTTCATAAACTCCCTTTGAGATTGACAGTTCATCTTTTTCAGAGGTTAATACCTGCTGGCCTTTCTTGCCCATCACAATTACTGTGCCGGTGTCTTGGCACATTGGCAGTACACCACCTGCTGAGATGTTGGCATTCTTGAGTAGATCTAATGCCACAAAGCGATCATTTGGTGAACTCTCTGGATCTTTTAAAATATTAGCTAACTGCTGCAGATGCTCTGCCCTTAAATAGTGAGAGATATCGTGGATGGCAACCTTTGTTAAGTTCTCAATCGCCACCGGTGTTACCGTTAAAAACTGCCGCCCCTCAGCGTTAAAAGTAGAGACACCCTCAGCGCTTAGTTGGCGATATTCGGTCTTATCTTCGCCAATCGGCAGCAGATCTTGATAGGAAAATTCCGGGGCCATGGGATAAATCTACCCACTTCATCGATCAATTAGGATGGGCACATGAGCGCGGTGAGTGAAAAACGGGTATTACTTGCAGCACCTCGTGGTTACTGCGCAGGTGTAGATCGCGCCGTTGTCACAGTTGAAAAAGCATTAGATCTATATGGTGCACCGGTATATGTCCGTAAGCAGATTGTTCATAACAAACATGTTGTAGCAACCCTGGAGGCAAGAGGGGCAATATTTGTTGATGAAACCGATGAGGTTCCTGAGGGTAAGTTAGTTGTTTTCTCAGCACATGGTGTTTCACCAACTGTTCATGCAAGCGCAGCAGCAAGAGGTTTAAAAACAATTGATGCCACTTGTCCATTAGTTACAAAGGTTCATCATGAAGCTCGCAGGTTTGCATCTGATGATTACGATATTTTATTAGTAGGCCATGAAGGACATGAAGAGGTTGATGGCACAGCAGGTGAGGCACCAAATCATGTTCAGTTAGTTGATGGTATTGATAGTATTAAAAATATAAAGGTACGAGATGAGAATAAGGTTGCTTGGCTCTCTCAAACTACTTTAAGTGTTGATGAAACACTTGCTACAGTAGCTGAACTTCGTAAACGTTTTCCAAATTTAATTGATCCACCAAGTGATGATATTTGTTATGCAACTCAAAATCGCCAGGTAGCAATTAAAGATATTGCGCCCAGAGCAGATTTAGTACTTATTGTTGGCTCAACTAACTCATCTAACTCAGTTCGCTTAGTTGAGGTTTCACTTGAGTATGGCGCCAAAGCTGCATACCTAATTGATTACGCCGCTGAGGCAAAGGATGAGTGGTTAGTTGGCGTTAACACAATTGGGGTATCAAGTGGTGCGTCGGTACCAGAGATTTTAGTTAAGGATTTGCTCACCTGGCTTGCTGATCGTGGTTTTTCAAATGTTGAGGTAGTTACCGCAACTGAGGAACACCTTTTGTTCTCACTGCCACCTGAGCTTAGAAAAGATTTAAAAGCCGCCAGCAAGTGAGGTATTACCTTTATTGCGCTCTTTTCTATACCAAATAAACCAGGAAAAACCAGCGCCGGTTAATAGATAAAAAGAGACAGAGGCAAGGCCTGCGACAAGATCAATTAAAAGTTTAGTTGGCGCAAAAGAGCCACCACCAACAGTTGGCATCAAGATAATTGAGCAGATTAGTAGCGATATTGGTGGGGCAACCGCGGAGACGTAGGTGGTACCGGGTCTACCTAAATAAATAGCACCGAAAAATGAAATCCAAATTGCTAGGCAGGTAATTATTCCAAGAGATGAGCGAAAGATTAGCTCAATAGCCTCCGCAAAAAATATGAGTAAAAATTGCAAAATCACTACCCCGGCTTTGGTTAAGCCAGGTCCTTTAATCGGACTATTAATTGGCAACTTACTCATCTTTTCCGCTCTCTATTTCTTCAGCTTCAATAAAATCATCATCACCAGAGATACTTCTTAACTCTCTTACTGCGCCGGGAGATTCTGGATACTCAATTGCTAACTTTTCTTTATCACCAGTAACTCCTAGATTATGAATTCTTCTAGCAGGACTTAGTACAGTTTTTTCTGCTGTTGGGATTAAATCCTCATAAGCTTTAGCGGTAGAAGAGATTGCTTTACCAACCGCCACAATCTTGCCATGCAAAAGTGTGATGTTTTTTAAGAATGTATTTGCTACTTTTTGAATCTCATCAGCGTTATCAGCTAACTTATTACGAGTAAATATGTAACCAATTGTTCGAAGCAGAGCCATCATTGAAGTTGGGGTGGCAACTGTGACATTTAACTTGAAGGCCTTTTCTAGAAAAGCTGGATCTATTCGCAGCGCCTCAGCAAGTAAAGTTTCAAACGGGACAAATAAAACAACAAAATCTGGTGAACCAGCTGATTTATGGTAACCACGCTTGGCAAGGGCCTCCACATGCTTTAGTAAATCCTTGCTATGTTGTAGCAAGTAATCATCTCGCTCATTTTGATCTTGAGTACCAAATGCATCTAGAAAGCGATCAAATGGAAATTTTGAATCAATAAAAATTGCACTGCCACCAGGCATCTTTACGGTGATGTCCGGAATTCCAGATGAGTCAGTATCGGTAGTTGATTTCTGCCGGCTGTACTCCTGCCCTTCGCGAAGTCCGGCTGATTGCAGGAGTAGCTCAAGCTGAGCTTCACCAAACTTTCCTCTAGCTTGGCTATTTGAAAGTGCACCAGCAATTTTCTTTGTTTCATCAAAGATAGATTCACTTGCCCTGCGCATCTCATTAATTGTGGTCTCAAGCTTTGCCTCGGCCTCAGTGCGAATACGGTTTGCTTCATTAGATTGAAGAGATAACTTTTCAACAGTTGATTTCATAGCATTTAGCTCTGCCGTTAACTTGATTGAGTTTTCCGTCTTAGCTCGCTCATCTGCCAACTGTTTTTTATAATCATTAAGCAGGGCCAAGTCACCACCGGAGGATTTATTGCGCAACTTCGCTACTAGGTAGCCAATGGCAATACCTGCGGCAATTCCTATTATTAAGGTCAGGATCGAGGCGGGCATGGGGTTATAGTGGCATTAACTGCTGACAATCTTGCGTAGGCTTTACCCCTCGTGAGCCTTTCAATCGGAATCGTCGGTCTGCCAAATGTGGGTAAATCCACCCTATTTAACGCCCTGACTAAAAACAATGTTCTAGCTGCCAACTACCCCTTTGCCACCATTGAACCCAATGTTGGCGTGGTGGGAGTTCCAGATGATCGCCTGCCAGTACTTGCAAAAATATTTAACTCAGAAAAAATCTTGCCAGCATCTGTCTCCTTTGTTGATATCGCCGGCATTGTTAAAGGAGCCTCTGAAGGTGCTGGTCTGGGTAATAAGTTCTTGGCAAATATTCGAGAAAGTGATGCGATCTGCCAAGTAATTAGAGTCTTCAAAGATGGTGATGTTGTCCATGTTGATGGCAACGTTGATCCCAAAAAAGATATGGAGACAATTAATACCGAGTTATGTCTGGCTGATCTACAAACTTTGGAAAAAGCTATTCCGCGCCTTGAAAAAGAGGTGCGCACAGTCAAAGAAAAGCAACCAGTTTTAAATGCTGCTAAAGAAGCATCTGAAATTTTAAATAAAGGTCAATTACTTCGTGGAAGTAATGTTGATATCACAGCAATTGCAGAGCTGCAGCTACTAACTGCTAAACCATTTTTATATGTATTTAATGTTGATGCTGCTGAGTTATCAGATAATAAGTTAAGAGATGAGTTAGCTGCACTGGTAAAACCGGCGGAGGCCATATTTCTAGATGCCAAAACCGAGGCGGAATTAGCTGATTTAGATGAGGCAGATGCGCTGGAGTTACTGAAATCAATCGGTTTATCAGAGCCAGGACTGACCACATTAGCAAGAGTTGGATTTAATACATTAGGATTGCAGACATATCTGACCGCTGGCCCTAAAGAGAGTCGAGCGTGGACGATTCACAAAGGTGATACCGCACCAGCTGCTGCTGGTGTTATTCACACAGATTTTCAAAAGGGTTTTATAAAGGCTGAGGTTGTGGCCTTTGATGATTTGGTTGCTGCTGGATCAATGGTGCAAGCCCGCGCCAATGGCAAGGTGCGAATGGAAGGTAAGGATTACGTGATGGCTGATGGCGATGTAGTGGAGTTTAGGTTCAATGTCTAAAAAACAAGCACACTTAAAAGATCTGCCAGTTAAAAAACGGGAGAACCTTAGAAACGTAGCAATTATTGCTCACGTAGACCATGGCAAGACCACATTGGTAGATGCCATGCTCTGGCAATCTGGCGCATTTGCTGCGCACAAAAAACAAGATGAAGGCCAGGATCGAATGATGGATTCGATGGATCTTGAGCGCGAAAAAGGAATTACGATTTTGGCGAAAAATACTGCGGTAAAACGTGGCGATACGATTGTAAATATTATTGATACTCCCGGCCATGCTGATTTTGGTGGCGAGGTAGAGCGTGGTTTAGAAATGGTAGATGGCGTTATTTTGTTAGTAGATGCCTCCGAAGGTCCACTGCCACAAACTCGATTCGTACTTCGCAAAGCGCTACAAAAAAATCTGCCAGTTATTTTGTTAATTAATAAAGTTGACCGACCAGATTCACGTATTGCCGAGGTTGTTGATGAGGCGTATGCATTATTTTTAGATTTAGATGCAAATGAGGATCAGATTGAGTTCCCAATTGTTTACGCATCAGCTAAAGCAGGTCGAGCATCTCTGACTAGACCTGCAGATGGTGGCATGCCAGATAAAGAAAACCTAGATGTTTTATTTGACACAATATTTTCAGCAATTCCAGCACCTGAGTACCACGAGGGTGCACCTCTACAAGCACATGTGACAAACCTCGACTCTTCCCCTTTCTTAGGCCGACTTGCACTTTGTCGCGTTCGCGAAGGTGTTATTAAGAAGGGCCAATCAGTTACCTGGATTAAAACCGATGGTTCAACTGAGAGAGTTAAAGTCTCTGAACTTTTAATTACCGAAGCATTAGAGCGAGTTCCAGCACTTGAAGCTCATCCTGGCGACATCATTGCAGTTGCCGGTATTGAAACAATTACCTTAGGTGAAACTCTCGCTGATTTAGAGAACGCTCATGCCTTGCCATTAATTACCGTAGACGAGCCAAGTATTTCCATGACTATTGGTATTAACACATCACCTCTTGCTGGCAAGAGTGGAAATAAGTTAACTGCCCGCCAGGTTAAGAATCGATTGGATTCTGAATTAGTTGGAAATGTTTCACTCAGAGTTTTAAACACCGATCGCCCAGATACCTGGGAGGTGCAGGGCAGAGGTGAGTTACAACTTGCTGTCTTGGTAGAAATTATGAAGCGTGAAGGATTTGAATTAACAGTTGGTAAGCCACAAGTGGTTACCAAAATGGTTGATGGCAAATTACATGAGCCGATGGAGCGCTTATCCATTGATGCTCCTGAGGAGTACTTAGGTGTTATTACGCAGTTAATGGCGCTTCGCAAGGGCCGGATGGAGCAGATGGTCAACCATGGCACTAGTTGGATTCGCCTTGATTACCGAGTTCCTTCTCGTGGCTTAATTGGTTTTAGAACAGAGTTTTTAACTGAGACTAGAGGAACTGGATTACTCCACCATGTATTTGATGGTTATGAAGCATGGCATGGTGAGCTTCGTACTAGATCTACCGGATCACTAGTTTCAGATCGACTTGGCACAGTAACTAGCTACGCACTTTATGGCACCCAAGATCGCGGTTCAATATTTGTTGAGCCAGGGGATGAGGTTTATGAAGGAATGGTAATTGGTGAAAACTCACGCAGTGAGGATATGGATGTTAACTGCGTTAGAGAGAAGAAGCTAACAAATATGCGAGCATCTGGAACTGATGAATCTGAGCGGTTAATTCCAGCAAAGAAATTAAATATGGAGGGCGCCCTTGAGTTTTGCCGAGAGGATGAGTGCGTTGAGGTGACACCTGCGGTAGTTCGAATTCGCAAGGTTATTTTAGATGGCTCAACCCGCGCTCGCCTAACCTCTAAAAATAAGCGAGCAAACGAGAACGTCTAGTCTATTTGGGTCATAGCCCTTAATGTCAGCGCGCTCGCGTTAAATTAAGCCGTGGCCAGCACTAAAAATACTCCGACGCTAAATCTTGTCCGAGCGCCATTAAGTAATGAGTTGATTGATAAATCACAATTAAATGAGCAACAAAATCAAGTAGTTAATCACCGTGGTAGCCCATTACTTGTTTTAGGTGCAGCCGGCAGTGGAAAAACAACCACATTAATAAGTGCGGTTTCAAACAGAATCAATCAAGGTGAAGATCCAAATTCAATATTAGTAATCACCTATGGCCGCCATAGTGCAAGCAAACTTCGAGATCAGATTGCTTCAGCAAATCCATTAAGCCATACTGTTAGTGAGCCAATTGCTAGAACATTTCATTCGATAGCCTTTTTAATTTTAAATGATCAACTTGCAAGTAATGGCTCTGATGAGAAGAAATATATTTTGTTATCTGGTGCTGAGCAAGATGCACAGATAAGGGAGCTACTAGCAATAGACGCAGCAAACCCAGCCTTAACTTTATGGCCAAAAGAATTGATTCCAGCTTTAACAACTAGGGGCTTTGCTAAAGAGTTGCGAGATTTTATTGGTAGAGCAACAGAGCGGGGAACATCACCTGAGGAGTTAGTTAAGTATGCAGATAAGTATGGTCAAAAATATTGGCCCGCAATCTGCCAGTTTTGGCAAAGATATCGCCAATCACTTGCCCTTCGGGATGTTAGTACCTCTGCCTCTCTTAACCGAATTGATCCAAGTGAAATTATTATTGCTGCAGCTGAAAAATTAGAGAGTAGTCCAAATCTTCTTAATAAGTATCGCAAGTTATTCCAAGCAATTTATGTTGATGAGTTTCAAGAGTCAGATAGAGGTCAACGTCAATTACTAACATTGCTAAGCGGGGACGAGTTAGTTATTTTTGCCGATCCACAATCTGCGGTCGGTAGATTTCGAGGAGCAGATCCAGAAAACTTACTAACCGATTTAGAGCAATCTGGCATTAAAAACATAATCAAACTACCAAGCAGCTTTAGAAAAATTCAAGATCAACGAGTTGCAATGTTAAGTAGTGTAAGTGATGAAGCAAATTACATCGCCCATCAATTCAGATCCGCTCACCTAAGACAGGGCGTGCGGTGGTCTGAAATGGCGGTAATTCTTAGATCACCGGGGGCTCAAGTTGCTGCCCTGCAACGAGCTTTTGCAATGAATGGTATTCCAGTAGAAATAGATGCAATTGCGCTCTCTCTTGCTGATAACCCAGCAATTAAACCAATTATTACCCTGGCACAAATAGCTATTGGGCAGGTGAAGTTAATTCCAAGCAACTGGGATCAGATTGAAGAGTTGCTTAAGAGTGAGTTTGCTGGAGCTGATGCAATTTCAATTCGGCAGATGCGAATTTCCTTAAGTAAGGAACAAAAAGGTGATTTAACAAAGAGTTCAACTGAGTTGATACTAGATGCACTAACCGCTCCGGCTGTTGATTTGCCTTGGGAGCAATTGATGCCGCTTAAGCGGATTAATGATTTACTAAAAGAGGCAAAAAAAGCATTAAGTAGGTCGCAAGATATCTCCGATTTGCTTTGGAGCATTTGGAGTAATGCCAAAAATTATGAAGGTGAATTGATATCTTTATCTTGGCAACAACAAGCGCTAGCAGGTGGAAATCGAGGCGCGGTAGCAGATCAAAACCTTGATGCCTTAATTACTTTATTTGAGGTTGCTCGCCGATTTAGTGAACGGCTACCTGGTGCTAAAGCTGGATTATTTATCGATCAATTACTAGGTGAAAAGATTTTATCCGACAGTATTTCAGCATCAGCTCAACGTGGTGAGGTGGTGCAGGTAATGACTGTGCACTCAGCTAAAGGTTTACAGTGGCGTTATGTGGCACTTGCTGGCATGCAGGAGGGAAGTTGGCCAAACTTAAAACAACGTGGCTCTCTCCTTGGTAGTGAGAGATTAGTTGAGATATTTCGTCATGGCATAAGTAATCCAGCGCAATTAGATGCGATCTCAGCCTCTGGCCTTTCCGAGGATGAAAAACGGCTGTTAAATGTGGCAACCACAAGAGCAACTGAAAAATTAATTATTACAGCAGTTTCGCAAGAGGATAATCAGCCATCTAGTTACTTTGAAAAGTTTGCACCTGACCAGATAGAGGTAACACAAACTGCAAGAGCCATTACTCAACCTGCTTTAGTTGCCGACTTACGAAGGTTAGCTAGTAAAGCAAGCAATAAGGAAGAGGTGATATTTGCCCATAGAATGCTTAAAACCCTTGCGGTAAATGGCGTGCAGCGAGCAGAACCAAAAAATTGGGTTGGTTTCTTACCGATTTCAACTGATCTACCAGTAATTAAAAGTGACGAAATATTAAGAATCTCACCAAGCTCACTTGAATCATTTACCGAGTGCTCACTTAAGTGGTTACTTGAGCAAAGTGGCGGCAAAGATGCTGATTCAACCGCGCAAGTTTTAGGAACTGCAATCCATGTGATTGCTGCCCAATTACTCGAGCAACCTTCTCTTTCTCGTGCGCAATTAGAGGATAAATTAAAAGGGGCATGGTCGTTAATTGATATGAATAAGGGGTGGATTAAAGATTATGAGTATCGCCGGGCGGCTGCCATGCTTGAAAAATTTTATAGTTGGAATTTAAAGAATAAGAACTCATTAGTCGGCGTGGAAGAAAAGTTTGAGTTCAAATTAGGAAGCGCTGTGGTGTCAGGTTCAATTGACCGAATTGAGTTAACTGCTGAGAATAAGTATTACATTGTTGATTTAAAAACGGGTGCAACTGCCATCTCATATGACAAGGCGCTTGAAAACAAACAATTACAGAGTTATCAATTAGCGGTAGTAAATGATGGATTTAAAGAAAAGTTAGAGCACCAAGAGGTGGCTGGTGCCGAGTTGGTTTTTGTTGGCGACCATAAAGCAAAGGATGCTAAACCTCGCCCGCAAGAAGCGGTCAAGGTAGATGAAGTAACAGCAGAGTTAACTCAGATAGCACAAGGAATGAGCGATAGGAGTTTTGTCGCAACTATTAATGATCGCTGCCGTTCCTGCGCGGTTAAATCATCCTGCCCTATTCAAATTCAAGGTCAGACGGTGATTGGAAAATGAGTATCAAATACTCCGCGCTAGATATCGCAAAGCGCATAAGCGCAGTTGATCCAACTTTTAGAGTGCCAACTGATGAGCAGATTGCAATTATTCAAGCACCGCTTGCGCCCTCTGTTGTGATTGCCGGTGCGGGTTCTGGCAAAACTGAAACTATGAGTCAGCGAGTTTTATACTTAGTTGCGAACTCAATTATTACGCCAGACCAATTACTTGGCCTCACCTTTACCAGAAAAGCAGCAGGTGATTTAGCAAAGCGAATTAAATATCGATTAAAGCAGTTAAAGAGTGCCAATTTATTGCCAGATCACTTAGATGGATCTGAATTGACTGTATCAACCTACCATTCATATGCCGGAAGAGTATTAGCAGATCATGCAATTCGAATTGGTATTGATGCTGATGCTGATCCAATTGGTGAGGCAGCAGCATGGCAAATTGCCTTTGAAGAGGTAAGCAGATTTGCCGGAAATGATTTACCCATTAATGGATCACCCAATACAGTTGTTAAAGAGGTAATGGATCTTTCTACTCAATTAGCTGAAAATGATCGAAGCGCTGATGAGATTATTGCTTACACTGAAAATTTATTGGTAAACCTTTCAGAATTTTCAGACCGTCAAACAAATCCAGTAATTGAATTTAAAGAGGAGTTATTGCAACGACTTGCAATTCTGCCGATCGTGGCGGCTTTTGATAATCGACGCAAACAACATGGCTTATTAACCTTTAATGATCATATGTCTATTGCGGCAAAGTTAGTTGAAGAGAGTAAGCAAAACCATAATGATGATATTGGGGTCATTGAGCGAAATAAATTTAAGGTGGTATTACTAGATGAATATCAAGACACATCTTTTAATCAAATTAAGTTTTTATCCAACCTCTTTGGTAACAATCACCCGGTCACTGCGGTGGGAGATCCTAATCAAGCTATTTACGGCTGGCGTAGCGCTAGCTCTGAAACCCTAGATACCTTCTCTAAATCCTTTAATAGCAATGCAACTCGCTATACCTTGCTTACTACCTGGCGAAATGATTCGGCAGTTTTAGATTTAGCAAATGTAATGATTGATGAGATTTCAACTGGTAGGCAAATTGAGAAATTAACTGCTCGGCCAAATGCAAAAACTGGTGAAGTAATATGTGGTGTTTATGAAACCCAAATTCAAGAAGGGCAAGAGATTGCAAAATACTTTGCTAAGCATTGGTTTGATAAAGATCGAGAAAAGCTTGCTGCAAATGAAAAATCAACATTTGCGGTATTGGTAAGAAGTAGATCACAAATTGATTCAATTCAGGCAGCTTTTAACGAATTAGATATTCCAACTGATGTAGTTGGTGTTGGCGGCTTAATTCATACATCTGAGATTTCAGACATTATTGCCTTACTTCGTACCTTAACCATGCCAGATTCTGGAACAGCTCTAATGCGCCTACTAACTGGACCACATATCAATCTTGGAGCGAGAGATTTAATGGCGCTAGGTATATTCACTAAAAACTTTGCTCGATCAAATGATTACTCAAGAGGTAAAGAGTTAAAGCAAGCACTTGAGCAAAACATTGAGGTTATCTCAACTGCGAATGAGTTTGCATCCGGTTCAATTATTGAATCCTTAGAGCTATTACTGACCTTAAAGCAGAGTGAGTTTACAAAGTATCAAGGGATTCCTGGATTTAGTGAAGAGGGATTAGCTCGCCTTCGTAAATTTGCACTCTCGCTTCGATCTCTGCGCCGAAATTTAAATGGCTCAATTACTGAGGCAATTATTGAGGTGGAACAATTCTTGTCATTAGATACCGAAGTATTAGTAAGAGATGGCTGGCAGTCTGGTCGGAAAAATTTAGACCGGTTCTTAGATGAGGCAGCTAGATTTGAAAAAAATGGTGGCACATTACTTGGATTTCTGCAGTGGTTAAAAATTGCTGAAGATACTGAAGGTGGTTTAAAGCCGGCCGAGGTAGATGTTCGAAGTGATGCAGTACAGATTTTAACTATCCACTCAGCAAAAGGTGCCGAGTGGGATTATGTTGCAATTCCTGGACTTGCTGAAAAAACTTTTCCAAGCGTTGGCAAAAAATCAGATAACTGGGTTAAAAATGCTGGCTCAATTCCAGTAAGCATGCGGGGAGATTATGAGCAACTTCCTTCAATAAATTTTGAGAGCTTTTCTACAAATAAGAATTTAAAAGATGGTTTGGAACGATTTGATGATGAGTGGAAGGCGCGCAAATCAATGGAAGAAATGCGCCTTGCTTATGTCGCCATTACGAGAGCAAAGAAGGGATTAATTTGTACAACTTCACATTTTAGGAATGGTGAAAAAATAGTTGATCCAAGTAGCCTGTTTAATACTTTTGCTAGCGCACTTACTAAAATAAAAGGCGGAAGGGTACTTTCAGATTCACCAATTCCGGAAGGTCGTAATCCAATTAAAGAAAATCCGACAACCGGTATCTGGCCAACACGCAGTAGCAGGCTAGATAAATTGCAAGAGATTTCACTTGGAGTTGATAGTGCAACACCATTTACTCCGGATGAAGTAAAAAGTTTAATTAAGGATGTAGCAGTAGACTCAGAAAAGGTTTCTTTACTTTCTGATATGCAGGCAATTCTTTCTGAGATAGCTGCCCGAAATGAAAAAGTAATGATTACGCTACCGGGCAGATTATCCGTTTCAACCCTGCTTTATTTAGCAAAAGATCCGCAGGGGTTGGCACTTAGATTACGCCGGCCAATGCCAAACCATATTGATAAGTACGCGAGGAGAGGAACTGATTTCCACCTGTGGCTTGAAAATCACTTTAAACATCCCTGCCTTATCTCTATGGATGATTTGTTTAATCAAAGCAGTTCGGAAATTACTGAAGAGTTTGCAGATGCTCCATTTGATAAATTAAAAAATTCTTGGCTAGCAAGTGAGTGGGCCAATAAACAACCGGTAGGGGTTGAGGTTGGTTTTGAAACAATGATTGATAACACTTTGATTCGAGGCAGAATTGATGCGGTTTATCAAAGCGGTGATCAGTTTGAGGTAGTTGATTGGAAGACCGGTAAGGTTAAAGATGGTGATGATCTAACAAACGCCGCAATTCAGTTGGCGATGTATCGCCTGGCTTATTCAAAACTTAAGAATGTGCCAATTGAAAAAATTAGTGCTGCTTTTCATTATGTAGCTGATAATCAAACGGTCAGGCCAGCAGATATTTTAGATGAACAAGCTTTAATAAATTTGATTAGTAAAATTCCTATTCAAATCTAAGCTCTACTCCAATTGGAGTATGGTCTGAAATATTAGTTTTGACTGTGTTAACTGGAGTTGTTGTAATTGACTTAGCAGTTGATTTTGGAGCCATTATGTAATCAAACTGTATTTTCTCTTTCCAACTCGGGTAGGTCATTTGTTTAATTAGTGACTTATAACTACTAAACCTGCTTGGAAGATTTGCAATCATATTTAAATCACCGATAAGCACCTGTTTGCCCGGTAATCTGTTTAAAGTAGTGCAAAGTAGGTTTAACTGATAAATATTGACTACTGGGGCAAATGAGAGATGGGTAGTGGTGATTGTTAGACCGTTCTCAAGTTCTGCAGTTAATGCAACTCTAGGTTCATCTTTAACATAGATAAACCTTACTCTGCCATTTTCATTGGGAATTACTAGCGGAAGGCCAATAATCGATCTACCAAGTTTCTTAACATGCAATTTCTTGATACGTTGGTTTGTTGCAATACCAATTCCATAACTAATTTCTTCAGGAGGGGTAGTATCTTGTGTAATTAGTGCAGCTTTTAAATCTCTTACCTTTTCCCATTTTTCACCCGGTGTACCAAATAATGATGGTAGGTATGCCCAGTATTTAAGCCCCATACTTTCAGCAACCAGTTGAGTTTGATTTATAAGTGTTGAACGTGGTTGTAAATAATCAACCTCTTGTAATCCAATAAAATCTGGTTGGTAATTATTTGCCACAGTTTTAGCTGCGGTTATTAAACTCTGTCGCCAATCTTGATCGTTATTAGGCGGGATTATCTGCCCATGCAAAAGGTTCCAGGAGATGATTCTCATGCTTTGAGCGGGGGCGACAACCATGACGACAGGCTAGTAGGGTCGGGCGGTGATGGCGCCTAATAAATCACTAAAACTCCCACTAGCAGTTACTGAGGTTGATCGTGCTGCCCATTTACGAAGTGATGAGGCTTACCTCAAATCTGCCTGGGCTAGCGCATCGGTTTTACTATTTATGGATGAGAAGTTTGTTGCCAGTAGTAATCAAATTAATTTTGTTCCGGGGTCAACATTAGGAGAGTATCAAACTCAAACTGATTACTTTTTAGGGGTTAAAGATAAAGAGAACTTCTTTGTTCGCCACTTGGCAAGTGATGAAAATACCAAGTTGGAGTTGATGACATTAAGGGAGATCGGTGCCTTTTTATCACCGCGCGATATTGGGCTTGCAGTTCATGCGCAAGGCTTAGCTAATTGGCATAAAAAGCATCCACGGTGTTCCCAATGTGGAGCAGCAACAAGTGTTGTATTAGGTGGTTCAGTTAGAAGATGTTTAATTGATGAGAGTGAGCATTACCCAAGAACAGATGGGGCAATTATTGTCTTAATTAAAGATGAACAGGATCGAGTATTACTTGGGAGGCAAAAAGTTTGGCCAAAAAATCGCTTCTCAACCTTTGCTGGTTTTGTTGAGCCTGGAGAGTCATTTGAAAATTGTGTACTTCGGGAGGTAAGGGAGGAGGCTGGTGTTGAATTAACTCAGATAAATTATCTTGGTTCACAACCTTGGCCATTTCCAGCATCATTAATGATTGCATTTGAAGCGGTAACTAATACCCCACAAATTGCAAAGGCAGACGGGGATGAGATTGAAGAGATTCGTTGGTTTTCAAGAGCAGAGATGAAAGCTGCCATATTGGATAAATCTTTGATTTTGCCATTGGAAATCTCGGTAGCAAGGCAGATGATTAAGGCTTGGTATGGCCAAGGAGCCGATGTGGATCTGATTGGCAATGAATCATGGCGTTAGATAACGCACAAATTTTAGCTGAGTTAGATCCTGATCAATTAGCAGTTGTTACAGCAATTACTGGTCCGGTTTGCGTAATAGCTGGAGCTGGAACTGGAAAAACTAGAGTAATTACAAACCGAATTGCATATGCGATTAATTCCGGCGTAACCGATCCAACTAGAGTTTTAGCTCTGACATTCACCGCCAAAGCAGCCGGAGAGATGCGCGCTAGATTGCGAGCTTTAGGTATCTCAAATGCTGCCGCCCGCACCTTCCACTCAGCAGCTCTTAAGCAACTACTTTATTTCTGGCCCTATGCATTTGGCGGCCAATTTCCTACCTTGTTAACTACAAAATCTGGCTTTATTAGCCAAGCAATTACAAGAGCCGAGGTTGCAATACCTGCGCAGGTAAATGCCCTTCGTGAGATTGCAAGTGAGATTGAGTGGGCAAAGGTTTTACAGATTTCACCAGATAATTATCAGCAGGAGGCAATTGCAAACAACAGATTAGTGAGATTTCCAAACAATAAAAGCGAGAGCGAAAATCTCTCAATGATCGCCCAGGTATACGAGGCGTATGAATCTTTAAAGCGACAGGAACGCACCTTAGATTTTGAGGATGTACTTCTGCTTACCGTTGGCATGCTGGAGGAGGATCGGGGGGTGAGAGAGCGGATAAGAGATCAATACCGCTACTTCACCGTTGATGAGTATCAAGATGTCTCACCACTTCAACAGCGATTACTAAATCTCTGGCTCGGAAACCGTGAAGAGTTATGTGTTGTTGGAGATGCTGCTCAAACAATTTACTCATTTGCCGGTGCTACCTCTAACTTTTTACTTAATTTTCAAAACCGCTTTCCAAATGCTCAGATTTTTCGGCTATCTCGAGGCTATCGTTCAACCCCAGAAATAATTAATACCGCTAATAAAATTTTGCGCCAAGCAAATCTGATAAGTGATCATGGAAATGAGTTGCAATCAGCAAATAGTCATGGCGATATCCCTATGGTAAATGGCTTCGCCTCTCAATCTGATGAAATTGCATATGTTTGCGCTGAGGTGGCTAAGTTGATTAATAATCAGGTAGATAGCTCTGAGATTGCAGTTTTAGCAAGAACCAATGCACAGTTAGATCAGGTTAAATCAGCGCTAAATAATGCCAAGATTGCTAGCCAGATTAGATCTGGTGAGCGCTTCTTTGATCGAGTAGATGTAAGAGATGCGATGCGAGTGATTAGAAGTGCCTCTGTCCTGCCCTCTGAGATTGGTGATTGGTATGCCGACCTAGTATCGGTACTGCGCCCATTTGGAGATGCCGATTATGTGGTTGGCTTTCTAAAGCTGGCAAAGAGCATTCAAGAAAATGGTGGTACAAATATGCGGGCCTTTTTACGTGAGATCGAGGATCGAGCTGAGCAGAACAACCCACCTACCCTGCCTGGAGTAACACTTGCTACTTTGCATGCTGCTAAAGGGCTGGAGTGGAACCACCTATTTTTAATCGGAGTCTCTGATGGCGTGCTACCAATGGGTAATGATTTAAATGAAGAGCGCCGGTTGTTCTATGTTGGAGTCACACGAGCTAAGCAGCGTATTCAAATTACCTATGCGGGAAAACCGAGCGTGTTTCTCGATCAATTTAATTAAGTTGCGTCAAGGTACACCGATGCTTTACTCTTTGAGTATGGCAAAGTTAATTAATCAAACGACAGTTGTTGCACCTGCAGCCGCTGCTAATTGGCCTGCCATCTCACCAGCCTGTGCGAAATCTTCATATCGCTCAGATTGGACTAATAAGCGCTCTAATAAGGGTTTTTATACCTTTACATCAGATCGCACCCCTGGGAGCTATATCGGTTAATCCGAGATAGAAGCCAAGGGGCCCGCGAATCTAATGATTCGGGGGCCTTTTTCTTTTATCTAATTAACCTCCAAATAATAAACGCCATAGTGGCAAAGTAAAAAGAACCAAACAAATGAAAGATAACCGAAAGGAAAGGTGAGAACGATGACCGTTCTCTTCAGCGAACTACTTATCCCCGGTTGGGCAGAAGGCCCAACTGCAAAAATTGGATTAGGTGATGTCACCTGGGCTTATGAGGATGCACCAGTGATCTCCTATACCGATTACGCAAGCAATAAGAGCAAGGGAGATTACAAGCGCGCTGATAATCCTTTTCTACCTGAAATTAAAGAGGCCACCAAGGCTTTAACCCTGCCTTGCCACTCAGCCGATCCTGAGCTCTTCTTTAGTGAGGATGCGTCAGTAATTGCGCAGGCAAAGGTCTTATGTGGTGGATGCCCAATGAAGGCTAAATGTTTAGAGGGGGCACTCTCACGAGCAGAACCATGCGGCGTGTGGGGAGGTGAGTTATTTGATGAGGGTCAGATAATTCAAGCCAAGAGATTGCCAGGCCGACCAGCAAAGGTGGCGGTGGCAAGTTAACGAAAAGTTGAAAACAACTGTTAACTTAGAAAGGGTTAACAAAAAAACGGTGGTGTTGGAAATAAATCCAACCCCACCGTTTTACTTTTATTAATTACTTACTAATTAAGCCTTACCAAGAATACGATTTACCTTTGTGCCACAAACTGGGCAAATTCCTTGCGCCATTCGGCGACCTGAATCAGAGACCTTTACATGTCCTTCAAAGGAGCGCTTCTCTTTGCACTTAACGCAGTAAGCCTCACCCTTGTACTCTTCAGCCATTTTCAACCTCCATCTGCCGTACTCATCTGAGTACGAATGACCTCACCATACCGCTCGCACCACGCTCAACTGGGGTTTTCCACGCGTAAAATCACAAATATTAGGCAAGAAATTCAAAAAAACGGGTAAAACTAGATATTTACCGCCGGAATCACACCAGAACCACCACTTTGGCAACCAAGTTCAAAACCTTCTAAAAATGCCTCTGCCCTACCGGCATCTTCATACCTAGCTAAATAATTATTGAACTCCTCATTATGCCCAACTACTTTTAAATGAATTAATTCATGAAAAATAATGTAATTTAAAACGTATGTAGGTGCACCAACTAGTCGGTCAGAGATGCGAATTGTTCTATCAACTGTGGTGCATGAGCCCCACCGCTCACTCATATTCCGCCAATTAATACTGGCTGGATTGGTATTAAACTCTGGCAGGTATTTGAGCAGTAGCTCCATCCCAATCTGCATTAGTTGCAGATCAGTTTTGCGCTCGCGAGCCTCACGCCGCAGCACCATAGAGATCATCTCCGGAATGATTTCAATCTCCTGACGCCGACTCATCTTGGCTGGGATATGAATCTCAATCACCCCACCCTGTCGATAGGCAGAGACACTTCGCCTGCGGCGCTCTTTGCGAATCACTCGATAGGCTGGCAGATCGGAGGGCAGATTTGCCTCTATTTTTTTCTTACGAGCAGATATCTCAGACACAGGTGGCAAAATATCTGTAAAGAGGATTTGCTGTTCAAAGTTATCCACCATTACCTCTACTTATCCACCATAATTAAGGCTGTCTCCACAGGTTAATCCACAGATCACAGATCTAATTTTACGGGCCAAACCAACAGATGCCGGTTATCTACTTCAGCGTGGTTTGTGATGATTTTTATTGCGCATAGAAATGAATTATTTAAAAAATAAGTGCCGAAATTTACTTCTCAAAACACCATTTTAAGTTGATTCTCACCTTTTATTAACATAGGTTTGCGCCACGAAGTCCCCGGATAACCGTTTCATATCTGCAAGGGGAAGGCAGATACGAGATCGTGCGCCCGGGGATTTCGCTTTTAACTTTTGAAAATTAGATCAAGCCAGAGAGATCATCTGGCACAGTCACGCTATCTAAGAATGCTTTGGCATCTTTTAAATCATCAGGCATTGGTAGAAAAGCTGGATCATCCCAACACTTATCCCGGCCATCTGATCCTCTTAGTTGTTTAACCTCACTCCAAAATGCTGATGCTTCTCTCATCTTTCTCGGAGAGACCTCAAGTGCTAACAAATTTGCAAAGAGTTGTTGCATTGGTGAGTTTGTAGCACGTCTTCTACGAGAGTTTTCGATTAATGCATTAAATGCTGGGATTCGATCAGAAGCCACCTGAGAAATAACATGATCAATCCAGCCCTCAATTAAAGCAAGTGCCATCTCTAATTTAGTTAGTGCCAATTCCTGAGCTGGAGTTTGTTGTGGAGTGAAAAGCCCAGAGTTTACTGCGATGTTAATTGCACTTGGATTATTTATATCTATCTCACCATTTGCTATTGCTTCCTCAGCATGGCGGGTAATGGATTCAACGTCAATTTTGATTCCCTTTCCGTAAGCAGTTATGGCATCTCGGATATATCCAGATAACCAAGGAGTATTTGCAAATAATCTAGCTGCAGCGGTTTCACGCAGGGCTAAATAAATTCCAATTTGTTCAGGATCTATACCTAGCCCATCTGACCACTCAGTTATATTCTGTGGAATTAGGTGAGCAGATGCGTCGGCCTTTAACAATGGAATTGCCACATCATTGCTACTAGTAATTGAGTTAGCTAGTAGGCCAATTCCTTGGCCTAATTGGGTAGCAATTAAGGTTCCCATAAATCCTCGAAGTAAGCGAGCAACCATTGCCTTAATCGCCTCTTGTTGCGCCGGGGTGGTGTTATCACCAGCCATAAACTCGATTGGTAACTGGGATGTTGAGCTACTAACTACAGTTGAAAGAGCATCTGCCATACCAGTAGCCAGCGGTTCAAAGAGAGTTTGCCAACTACTAACAGTGCTATCTAGCCAATCTTTTTTTGCCCAGGCACTTTGAGGGCTAATTGTTGAGGCTGGGAAAACTATCTCGGTATCAAGCCAGGTATTGGCAATCTTAAGGTAGCCGGTGAGTATTTCTTGATCGGTGACTCCAACTGGAAGCTCACCCTTTGCCGTAATTATTTTTTTTGCGATATCACGAAGGGATGCAACTGTTATCAAAGTTTGTTCACCAGTTGACTGCATATTCTCAATAAAGGATTTCGCCCCAGCGATTGCATTGGAGTCAATTCCCATTTCTGAGAATTGTTTTAGGAGAGCTTCAAAATCAGGTTGCCCCTCATTTGGTAGAAAACCAAAACCCATTACGTATCTCACCCTCTGCTAGTGCTCCAAAGATAACCGACTACTGCATAACAATTATCCCATCATTTTTCTTCCCGTCTGATTACTATTGTCTCTATGAACTCAACCACCTTTGCCGCACTCATCTGGTGGGTAATCCCAATTGGAGCGGTGCTATGCGCCACTGGCTACGGGGTTTGGATTTCAAAGTACAAGTCAAAGTTTGATAATGAAACAAATCGATCAGTAAGCAACTTTCAAAAATTTCAGAGTACTTTTAAACATAAAAAATAGAAGCCATCCAGAGTTTAGATGAAATCATTACTGCCGGTTAAGTCACACCTGCCTAAGCCAAGCCGGCTGATCTTTATTGCCTTATTACTGGCAGCATTCTTCCTGCCATCACCATATGTAATCCTGGCACCCGGAAACCCACAAAATGTTTTAGGTTCGGCGATAAAAATATCTGGAACAAAGGTTTATCCAACAACTGGAAAATTATCTGTTACCTCGGTAATGGTTACCGATCCCGATTCGTACATTACCGGCTTTGATATTTTATATGCCTGGATAGATAAAAATCGCGCTGTATTTCCAAGGGCACAAATTTATCCGCAGGGCGAAAGCGCTGCTGAGTCGATAAAAAATGGCGCTCAGGAAATGGCAGGTTCGCAAACTAATGCCACCGCTGCCGCACTTGATTATCTTGGCTATAAAAATAAGCCAAAGTTAATTATCACTGAGGTAAATAAAAAAAGTAATGCCAACAATGTACTTGAGTTTGATGATCAAATACTCTCAATTGATGACCAAAACTTTAACTCCTCTACTCAACTAATGGATTACCTGGATAAGAAAAAACCAGGAGATTTTGTAGTAGTAAAGGTATTAAGAGCAGGTTCAGAGGTATTAAGCAATTCTATAAAGCTTTCAGCCCGTGATGATGGTTCAGCATTTATCGGAATAAGTATTCAATCTAAATTTGATTTTCCATTTGATGTAAAAATTCAGTTAGACGAGACTGGTGGACCAAGCGGAGGACTTATATTTGCACTAGGAATTATTGAAAAGTTGACTGAGCAAGATTTTGTAAACTCTAGAAATATCGCTGGCACCGGCACTATTTCAACAGATGGCTTGGTTGGACCAATCGGAGGAATTGCTGAGAAAATTATTGGAGCTAAAAAGGCTGGTGTTGAGTTGTTTTTAACACCAATTGAAAATTGCAGAGATATACAAAATCTACCTGAGTATAAAAACGTGAATAAAAAGGATAAGTTTAAGATTGTGCCGGTCGCCACACTTGCCGAGGCGGTATCTGTTCTAAAACTGCCAGCTGGTGGCAATTTTCCAAGCTGTTTGGCCGCCTTCCAATAATAGATAAGATCTGCGCATGAGTAATTCAGGCTTTGGTGGCGGAGGCTTTAACCGAAACAACAATCCCTTCGGCAGCTCAGGTTTTGGTGGAAGTTTTCCAAATCCATTTTCAAACCGCGGCGGTGGCCGTAGGAGAGTAAGCCCACTAACAATAACTTTCGTTGTCTTATTTATACTTGCTAGCGTTTTAGTATCTTTAAGTGGTTTTTATGCTGACCTACTTTGGTTTCGATCAGTTGATTATGTAAATGTTTGGCAAACAACCTTATTCACAAAAATATTTTTATTTATCGGCTTTGGATTAATTACTGCAACTTTTGTAACTGCAAATATTTTTATTGCATTTCGCCGCCGACCAATTTATGTTCCAGTTGCAGTTGAAGCAGATAACCTAGAGAGGTATCGAGCTCAACTAGAACCTATTCGTAAATTTGCTGGAATTGGAATCTTTTTAGCACTCTTTTATTTTGCCGGAACTTCAGCAACTAGACTTTGGCAAGAATGGTTACTTTTTACTAATTCAACAAATTTTGGCACAGTTGATCCACAATTTGGTAAAGACATCTCATTTTTTGCTTTCAAATTGCCGATGTGGCAATCATTAATTGGCTGGGGTATCTCAACAATTATTTTGGCGTTACTAGCCTCTGCTGCAGTTCACTATATATATGGCGGTATTCGAACTCAGGTTAAAGAGGATAGAACGACTGTAGTTGCCCGAGTGCAACTTTCAATTCTGCTTGGCTTATTAGTACTGCTTAAGGCAGTCGCATACTGGTTTGATCGTTATGCATTAACTTTAAAAGAGGGCAGATTAATTACTGGCCTTACCTATACAGACGTGAACGCCCTTCTTCCAGCTAAATCAATTTTGGCAGCAATTGCAGTTGTATGCGCCCTTTTATTTTTTGCCAATATTGTGCGCAAATCATGGCTACTTCCAACAGCAGGTGTTGCCCTTATGGTTGCTGCTTCAGTATTAATTGCTGGAGTTTATCCAGCAACAATTCAACAATTCCAAGTTAAACCATCTGAGTCAACAAAAGAAGCCCCATTTATTCAGAAAAATATCGATGCAACTAGAGCTGCATATGGATTGAATTCAGTTGAGGTGGTGGATTACCAAGCAACCGTAACAACCTCTGCCGGTCAGCTTGCCAATGATGCGGCAACTATTGCAAATATTCGGTTAATGGATCCAAATGTTTTGTCTGCAACCTTTAGGCAACTTCAGCAAATAAAGCCTTATTACAGTTTTGCTGATTCATTAGATATCGACAGGTACAAGATTAATGGCAAAGAGCGTGATGTAGTTGTTGCAGTTCGTGAGTTAAATATTGATGGTAACCCATCTAGAAATTGGATTAATGATCACCTGGTTTACACCCATGGATTTGGCATGGTTGGAGCATTTGGTAATACCGTTGATGCTGATGGCAAACCATCATTTACTGTTGGCGATATTCCACCAACAAAGGGATTGGGTGAGTTTGAACCACGAATCTACTTTGGCGAGAATGTTCCCGATTACTCAATTATTGGTGGCCCAGCAGCGAGTAATCCAGTTGAGCTTGATTACCCCGATGATAAGTCACCAAATGGGCAGAAGAATTACACATACACCGGTAAAGGTGGCGTGCCGATGGGTTCAATTTTCTCTAGGTTACTGTTCGCAATTAAGTATCAAGAACAGCGAATTGTTTTATCTAATCTAATCAATTCTGATTCAAAGATTTTGTTTGAACGCCATCCACGTGATCGAGTAGCAAAGGTCGCACCTTGGCTAACTTTAGATGGGGATCCATATCCAGCAATTATCGATGGCAAAATACTTTGGATTGTTGATGGATATACAACCACTGCTGGTTATCCAAACTCTCGTAAGGTTAATCTTGCTAACACGGCAGATGCATTAACTACAAGATCAAATGCAGTATCTTCTTTGGACAATAAGAATGTCAATTACATTCGAAACTCAGTGAAGGCTACGGTAGATGCCTATGATGGAACAGTTACTTTGTATCAGTGGGATGAGAAAGATCCAGTACTAGCAACTTGGAGTAAGGCATTTCCTGGAAGCGTTAAACCAAAGAGCGAAATTTCAGCTGATTTACTATCTCATATTCGTTATCCAGAGGATATGTTCCGAGTTCAGAGAGATATTTTAAGTGCCTATCACGTAACAACTGCTGATGCTTTCTATGGTGGTCAGGACTTCTGGCGAGTACCGCTTGATCCATCTAGCTTTGGTTCAAACTCAGGTAATCAACCACCATATTATTTAACGATGCAGATACCAGGGCAGAAGAAACCAACCTTCTCTCTCTATACACCATTTGTGCCACGTGGTGGCCGTGAGAATTTAACGGCACTTGCAGTTGTTAACTCTGATGCGGGGGATGAGTACGGAAAGATAACTGTGCTGCAACTGCCTCGCTCTACAAACATTGCAGGACCATCGCAGGTTTCATCTAACTTTGAAGCAAAACCTGAGGTTGCAACCTCACTCTCATTACTTCGCCAAGGTGGGTCTGATGTAGTGCTAGGTAATTTGTTAACACTTCCAGTTGGTAATGGCTTACTTTATGTTCAACCGGTATATGTCAGAGCAACAGGAAATACCGCGGCGTATCCACTACTACAAAAAGTATTAGTGTCATTTGGTGATCAAATTGGTTTTAGCGAAACTCTGCAAGGTGCGTTAGATCAAGTATTTGGTGGAAACTCTGGCACAACAGTTGCCGGTAATCAATCTAATACTCCATCTGGCAGTAGTGGTGGAAGTAGCCAAGCGATTAAATCTGCAGTCGCCTCTTTGCAATCAGCATTTGCAGATTTAGAAGCCGCGCAAAAGCGATTAGATGGTGCTGCTGAAGATAGAGCAAGAGCAAGAGTTAAAGCAGCAATTGCAGCATTAATCTCCGCGCAAAACAGATAAATAATTCAACCCATTTGGGTTAATTACATTACTGCTCTAAGATTTAATCACCGACGCGGGGTGGAGCAGCTCGGTAGCTCGCTGGGCTCATAACCCAGAGGTCGTAGGTTCAAATCCTGCCCCCGCTACCAATTAATTGATGCGTAAGCTATTCATTACTACAAATAGTGAAGAAAGCGACATTGCTGCTGCTGCATACATCGGGGATAAATTCCCACTTGCAGCAATTGGAATGAATATTAGATTATAAATAAATGCCCAACCAAGATTTGATTTAATTATTCGTACAGTCTTTTTTGAAAGTGCCATAGCATCTAATGCTGCGAGCAATGATGGCCTAATTAATGTTATATCCGCAGCAGCAATTGCAGTATCTGTTCCGGAGCCCATTGCGATACTTAAATCTGCTTTAGCGATCGCCGCAGCATCATTAATACCGTCACCAATCATTAAAACCTTACCTTTCGCCTGCAAGTTCGTGACAAACTCTAATTTGTCCTCTGGAGTAGCTGTGGCAAAAATATGATCAATTGGAATACCAACTTGGGAGCCAATTGATATCGCAGCAGATTCTCCATCGCCAGTCACCAGCCAAGTGTTAATACCAGAGGCCTGAATCTTAGATATTGCGCTCTTTGCATCTGGTTTTATCTGATCGCCAACTTCAAAAACTCCATATGCCAATCCATCTATTGCTAGCACTGCAACAGAATTTGCTCGTAATTGCGCTGCCTCAATAGCGGCTAGTAATTGGGGTGAAAACTCAGTTGTACTCCGGGCGATTGAAATTGGTGATCCAATTAAGACTGCCTTAGTTGTTGTTAAATTAGGTAATTTTATTCTTGCTGCCACACCAGCGCCTGAAGTATGTTCAAACTCTGTAGTTTCAAACTTTTGCACACCTTGCTTTATAAGCGCAGTTGAAATCGCTGCAGCAATTGGATGTGAATCCATACTTTCCAGGCTTAGCGCATAGCTCATTAAGTCAGAGGTAGAGATAGCAGTGCTTGGGGTATTTAATGGATTATCTATTAGTGTCATCTCCTGCAAATTCATTTGGCCACTTGTAATTGTGCCAGTTTTATCAAAAACAACATCGGTGATACCAATGACTTTCTCAATAGATTTTGGAGATCTAATTACAATTCCTAATCTTGCAGCTTTTCCGGATGCAACCAAAAGCGCTATTGGAGTAGCCAATCCCAGTGCACATGGGCAAGCAATAACTAACACTGAAACTGCAGTTGCAATAGCCTGTGCTAGTTGGGCTTGAACTAAATACCAAGCCAAAAAAGTTATAACAGCAAGTGCAAGAACTATCGGTACAAAAACTCTACTTATACGATCTGCAAGTTGTTGTACTGGTGCCTTCTCCGATTGGGCAGCTAGTATCATTCTTGTAATTCGGGCAAGTTCAGTATCAGAACCAACTCGAGTCGCTTTAACTAATAGATTTCCATTGTTATTAATCGATCCAGCATAAACTAAATCATTTATTGCGATTTCGATTGGTGTAACTTCGCCAGACAAGAATGCATTATTTATGGTGCTATACCCTGATACCACCTGACCATCAGTAGCTATGGCATCACCAGGTTTTACTATAAATAAATCACCAACTACTAATCGGTCAATTGGGATTACTTCAATTTTATCTCCACGACTAACCTCTACCTCGCCCGATGAGAGTTTAAATAATTGGGCCAGTGCTGAACCCGCTCTTCTTTTTGCACGATGTTCAAGGTATCTGCCTAGCATGACAAAGAAAATAACTGCAGAGGAAACCTCTGCATAAATCTGTGGCATCTGGGTATCCAATAACTTATATGTTGCTAATGAGTAGATACTCCAGATGAGTGATATTAAAGAGCCAAGCGAAACTAATGTATCCATCGTCGGATGGTTTAAATTTTTAATTGCTGCCCTGTGAATTGGCCAGGCTAAGAAAACTACAACTAAAACAGATAATCCAATTAAAAACCAGTATGAAATTGGTGCGATTGGGTATTCAATGGCAAAGGAGAATGATGCGTTTTTTAACATTTTATTACTTTGATTTATTAAAGAAATAAGTTTTTCATCTACTTTTTCATGCCAACTATCAAACATGGAAATAAGTATTACTGGGAGTGTAAGAATTAGAGTTACAAATAGCCTTAGACCTAGTCGATTAGATTTTTCAAAGGATTCTTTTTCACTATTAAACGGATTTGCCTGATATCCAGCATTTTGCACGGCATCAATTAAATCTTTTTCAGAGACATTTACTGGTGCAATAACATGAGCTGATTCCATAGCTAGATTTACTGCTGCTCTAACCCCAGGTAATTTATTTAGCTCACGTTCAATTGTGTTAACGCAAGAGGAGCAAGTCATTCCAGTAAGACGTAAATCTACCTGTCTAGTTTTAATCTCATTTTGCTTAGCAATTGAACTCATACCTTCAGATTACTCTTTTTCTCATTTAACTGACAGCACTCTGCGCAAACTAGCAAGTCTTGCTAGATCCTTCTGTGAAAAGTCAGACCAATCATTAAGTGCGCATGCTTCTTCATTATGGGAACAGTTTTTAGGGCAAAGCGAAATAGCCTTGGTAAATTCTGGAAATGCTGAGATAACTCTTGAAGGTTGTACATGAGCAATTCCAAATGACCGAACACCTGGCGTATCAATTATCCAGCCATAGTTTTCACCTTTAAATGATGACGACAGGGATAGTGCAATCGCGCTGGAAGAGGTGTGTCTGCCTCTTCCGGTTACTTCATTAACCTCACCAGTTGCGCGAACTTTAGATTCATTATTCATTTCTGACACTTTGTATTTTGAACTTTCAAGTAGGTTATTTACAAGTGTAGATTTACCAACTCCAGAATGACCAAGCAACACAGTAACTTTGTTGGATAAAGCATGTTGTAATTTACTCAAGTCAGAAGATTTATCAATCTTAAATATTTTAATCTCTAAATCTTTATAAGTTTCTAAAAAACTATTGCCGCTCGCTAAATCCTGCTTAGTCATAATAATTATTGGCTCAATACCTTGGTCATATGCCACAACAAGTGCCCGGTCCACAAATCCCTCTCTTGGTTCTGGATTTGTGGTAGCAATTACAATTGCCATTTGATCTACATTAGCCACAATTACTCTTTCATCATTAGCGTGGTCATCAATAGTGCGAGTTAAAGAATTCTTACGGTCCAGTACAGTAACAACCCTGGCCAGTGATCCCTCTGAACCAGATAAATCTCCAACAACTGATACTAAATCTCCAACTACGACAGATTTTTTTCCAAGCTCACGTGCTTTCATAGCCGTAATGATTGATTTAGCACCACCAGATTGGATTAAACACTGAACTCGACCTCGGTCTACTTCGATAATCGTGGCAGTTTGTGCACTTGAATAATCTGGTCGATCTTTAGTTCTTGGTCTAGCTTTATTGCTGGAGCCAAATTGTCTTGACTTGTTTATACGAACATCATCTTCATCCCAATTTTTTTTAGATCTAACCATTAAGCATGCCTTGCCATAAACCAGGGAAATCAGGCAATGTCTTCTTGGTAGTTTCAATGTTTTCTACAACTACACCTTCTACCGCTAACCCAATAATGGCACCAGCCGTGGCCATTCGGTGGTCCTCATAACTTTTAAACAGTGCAGAAGATTTAAGTGTTGCTGGCTTGATTATCAATTCACCCGGACCTTCTGTAACTGATCCACCTAATTTATTTATTTCTGTTGCAAGTGCGGCAAGCCGATCTGTTTCGTGTAAGCGAAGGTGTGCGATTCCTCGAAGATTTGATGGTGAATCTGCAAGCGCAGCTACTGCCGCAATAGATGGGGTTAATTCACCAACATCATGAAGGTCAATATCTATCCCGGAAATTTTTCCAGTCCCACTAACTTTTAAACCGGTATTACCAATCTCAATCTGTGCTCCCATTTTGGTAAAGATACTTCGCAATTGATCCCCTGGCTGTGTTGTTAACTTTGGCCAATCTAATATTTCTACACTACCCCCACAAATCATTGCAGCGGCCATAAATGGGGCAGCATTAGATAAATCTGGTTCAATCGTTAAGTCTTGACCAGTAAGGTCTTTGGATTTAACACTCCAGCTATTTTCACCAACTTCAACCTGCCCACCAAATGCTCTTATCATTTGAATTGTCATTTCTATGTGCGGCATCGATGGAAGTGAGTCACCTATATGTTTGACTGTAATTCCCTCTTCAGTTGCCGGGCCAAGTAGAAGCAGAGCTGATATGAACTGACTCGATGCACTTGCATCAACTTCAACTACGCCACCTTTTACTTTTCCGGATCCGTTAATAGTTATTGGAAGTCGATACTTATTGCTATGTTCAATCGAGACACCTAACTGCTCAAGAGCAGATATAACTGGGGCGAGCGGTCGCTCATGTGATCTTGCATCACCATCAAAATAAACTAAACCATTTGCAAGTGAAGCAATAGGTGGTAAAAAGCGCATGACAGTTCCAGCATTACCTACATCAATTTGAGTTGGGCCGCTTAACTTTGCCGGAGCTAGTTGGTAATCAAAACCGTTATCTGTCTTAATCTCTTCAATTCCACAACCCAAGCTACGCAAACCTTTTACCATTAAGTCTGTATCTCGAGATGAGAGAGGTTTGCGCAATGTAGAAGGAGTTTTAGCAATTGCGGCAAGGATTAATGCCCTATTTGTAACCGATTTTGAACCGGGAATTGATATCTTGGAATTAAGTGGATTCGCTGTAACCGAGGCTAATTTGCTCCTAAATGGTGCATTCCAATTTGTCATATGTACCAGTCTACCTTCCGCCTACTTAATGGGGATTAACCTGCGAAGCCAGGGAATAAAGGCGCGTATTTGCGGGTTTTACTTCCATGAATACAGTTCGGTCACGTATTGGCCAAAATAAAAAATATGATCCCATTTCTAAAACCCTATTAGAGGTAGCCTTAGCCCAAATGAGTAATGAGGATTTATTACCAGCGGTGGTTGACCGAGAAAAAGAAACCTTAGCTGCACGAAAAGCAAGGTTTGAAAGAGATGCGTTAGTTTTTACCTCTCAACTTTATGGCGCAGCACTTCGTTATACAAAAAATACTCATGATGCCCAAGATCTAGTTCAGGATACCTATGCAAAAGCGTTTACTAGTTTTCACCAATTTGAGCCGGGTACAAATTTAAAGGCGTGGTTATACCGAATACTTACAACAACATTTATAAATAATTACCGAAAAGATCAACGTAGGCCAAAAATCTCAGCAAGTGAAATAGAGGATTGGCAGATTGCTGATGCTTCTTCGCATACTAGCGATCAAGGAAAATCCGCTGAGGATGAGGTACTTGAAAATATTGCAGACAAAGATGTTAAGGAAGCTCTTGCAGCAATGCCGGAAGAGTTTCGAATGGCGGTCTATCTTTCTGATGTCGAAGGTTTTTCATATAAAGAAGTTGCAGAAATTACAGGAGTGCCTACCGGCACGGTTATGTCACGCTTACATCGTGGGCGTAAATTGCTCAGAGCTTCGCTGGTCGATTATGCAAAATCTAGGGGTTTCGGAAGTGAAAAAGCTGGTGATAAAAAATGAGTTTTAATGAAAATAATTTGATTCCGTGCGAGAGGGTCTTACCTAATATTGTTCTCTACATAGACCATGAGATTTTTGATAATCAAGAATTAAGTGCAGTAGAGATTCACTTTGGCGAGTGCGACTCTTGTCGAGGTCAAATGGAAAAAGAGAATGCCACCTTGAAATTAATGAGAAATCTACTGTGCAATGCAATGAATGAATCAGCTCCAGAGGAATTAAACCGACGCATAAATCAACAAACTGAGGATTTGTATAATCAAATGCTGCAAGAAGGTGATTCTGATCAGATTACTGAAATTACCTATACTCAAACTACCTATACGGAATTTACCTCTGATGGGGCGACACAGATAGAAATAACTAGCGAAATCCGCAGGCAGTTCCCGCTGGAGTAATTGCTTAATCACTAACCTTGTGATTATGAAACCCGAACAGGTCATTGGTGCTATTGGAATGGCAACCATGACAATTCGTCCTGGCGATACATCGGTAGCGCAGGGTGTTAACGATTTACCAGTTGTTGGTTCTAATCAATTACTATCTTTGATGGAAAGCGCATGCACTACCGCGATAATTGAATTTTTAGATTTTGGTGAAACTACAATAACCATTAATTCTCAAATCGAAATATGCGGTGCTGCTGGAGTTGGGATAGAAATACATGCCACATCTAGATGTCTTGGGCTTGATGAAAATATTTTAAAATTTGAGGTCGAAGTGCATCAAAGTTCTCGATTGATTGCTTCCGGCCTGATTACCCGTAAATTTGTCGAAAGAGTTTCATTTATGGCAAGAGTTGCTGCTGAAACTATGATCGCAGAGAAAGGCACACCACTTAAAGAAAATAAAATAGCCAGCAGCTTAAACTTTTAGATACTGGCTATTTTAGATTATTATTTTTTAGTTGCCCAAAAAATCTCTGCAATTTCATCTATCTTGCTAATTAATTTGTTTGCAACTGCTACATCGTTAGTACCCTTACTTCCACCAGCACCAGCAAGTTTAGTTGCTTCATTAAACAGCGAGTGAAGTTGTGGGTAAGCTTCAAAATGATTTGGTTTAAAATAATCGGTCCAAAGAACCCAAAGGTGATGCTTCACTAACTCAGATCTCTCTTCTTTAATTGCTACAGCACGGGATTTAAAATCAGCATCGCTACTTGCAGCATATTTTTCCATACATGCCTTGACAGATTGAGCTTCTATTTTTGCTTGCGCTGGATCATAAACACCGCATGGTAGATCGCAATGGGCAAATACGCGCTCCTTTGGAGCAATTAAGTTAAGTAATGAATCAAACATTTTCTCTCCTAGGTTAAATTAATACTATTTATTAGTGGGAGAATACTCTGCATGTTCGGTTTTAGCACGGTTTCAGTTTCTGGAAACTCAATGTCTCCTGCCTACAATCAAGGAGATTGGTTACTTGTCCGCTCGGTAAGTGGCCAACGGCACACCTTAAAAGTTGGCGAGGTATACCTAATCCATGATCCAAATAGAGAAGGCGTTAAGTTAATCAAGAGACTTACTCAAGCCAAAACCGAGCAGGGCGTGACTAGATATTGGCTAGAGGGAGAAAATAAAGAAAGCACAGATTCAAGAAGTTGGGGGTGGCTAACTAAAGATCAGTTTTTAGGAAAAGTGGTTCTAAGGTACAGAAAAGGTAATTAACGAGTAAATGCCTCGGTCATTAATGCTTTTTCTTCCTCTTCATGCAAGTGGTGATTTCCAGTAGCAGGGCTCGCAGTTGCTCTTCTTGAAACTCTCCGAAGAGATCTGCCATTTAACTCCTCATGAGCAACGAAGGCTTCTGAGGTTGCAAGAGCAATGAACGGCCAAGGACCTTGATTAGCTGGTTCATCTTGAACCCACAATAAAGTTGCATTTGGATGCTTCTTTGCTTCAGCAATAATTTCATCAATTGGAAGTGGATAAATCTGTTCAACTCTTGCAATTGCAGTTGAGTACTCACCTAGTTTTTCTCGTTCTGCAATTAAATCGTAGTAAACCTTGCCAGAGGTAAATATTAATCGAGTGGTGTTTATAACCTTATCATCAGGAATAAATGGCTTAAATGTTCCAGTTGTAAAATCTTTAAGTCCACTGGCAGCTGCTTTTAATCTAAGCATAGATTTTGGTTCAAAAACTATTAGTGGCCTACGAGCAGGATTTTTCATATGCCAGCGAAGGAGATGGAAGTAGGAGGCGGGCGTAGATGGCTGAGCAACAGTCATATTTTGCTCAGCGCATAATGAAAGAAACCTTTCAATTCTTCCGGAGGAGTGATCTGGTCCCTGACCTTCATACCCATGTGGCAGCAATAAAACAATCGATGATCGCTCGCCCCACTTTTGTAGAGCAGAAGAGATAAATTCATCAACAACTGTTTGTGCGCCATTGGCGAAGTCGCCAAACTGAGCTTCCCAGAGGACTAGGGCGTTATCACGCTCTACAGAGTATCCATACTCAAATCCCATAACTGCATACTCAGAGAGCAAAGAATCATATATATGGAATTGATTAGGATCTTTAACCAAAGAGCGAAGTGGGACTAAATCTTTACCATTTTCTTTATCAACAATTACAGCATGGCGGTTACTAAATGTTCCTCGACGAACATCCTGTCCGCTCATTCGAATTGGATAGCCTTCTAAAAGTAGTGATCCAAAAGCTAACATTTCACCAGTTGCCCAATCAACTGTTGATTCATCTAGCATTTCAACTCGTTTTAATAATTGAGGTAACAATTTTGGATGCACTGTAAAGTCAGATGGAATTGCAGATTGAGTGGCAACGATCTTACGCAAATCTGCTTCTTGGACAGATGTATTAACAGAATCCGGTGCGGGTACTACTGGCGGCTTCCAGTTTGGGTCACTTGCAGGTTCAGTATTATGAACAGAGGTAAATACTCCCTCTAACTGTTGCTGATAATCGCGTAATACTTCTTCTGCTTCTTCTACCGTTATGTCTCCACGACCAATTAATGCTTCAGTATAAAGTTTTCTAGTTGATCGCTTTGCATCTATTAGTTTGTACATAAGTGGCTGTGTAAAGCTTGGCTCATCACCTTCATTATGACCACGCCTTCTATAACAAATCATGTCAATTACAACATCCTTGTTAAAAGTTTGGCGGTACTCAAAAGCTAATCGAGCAACTCGTACGCAAGCCTCTGGATCATCACCATTAACGTGAAAAACTGGTGATTGGATCATTTTTGCAATATCAGTTGAGTATGTTGACGACCTGGCAGCATGTGGTGAGGTTGTAAAACCAACTTGGTTATTAACAACTATATGGATAGTGCCACCAGTCCTGTACCCCTTGAGTAGTGAAAGTGAGAGAGTCTCTGATACAACTCCTTGGCCGGCAAAAGCAGCATCACCATGAAGCAAGATTGGCATTACTGGGTAGGAGATTTGCTCATCTACTGAGGTATCACCAGCGGCAGCTCTTAACTTGTCTTGTTTAGCTCTAACAATTCCCTCAAGTACGGGGTTAACTGCTTCTAGATGTGAAGGGTTAGCTGCCAGATAAATTTTTGTAGTAGCACCAGATTCAGCCGTGAAAGTTCCCTTAGTCCCTAGGTGGTACTTAACATCACCTGAACCGTGCACCTCATTATCATGATAATTTCCTTCAAACTCTTGAAATATTTGTCCATAAGATTTTCCAGCAATATTTGCTAAAACATTTAATCTACCTCTGTGCGGCATACCGATACATACTTCATCTAAACCAGATTCTGCTGCAGAGGAGATCATCGCATCGAGCATTGGTATTACCGATTCGCCACCTTCAAGTGAGAATCTTTTTTGCCCAACATATTTAGTTTGCAAGAAGGATTCAAATGCCTCTGCACTATTTAACTTACGAAGAATTCTAAGTTGCTCCTCTCGAGGTGTTCTAGGAGCTCCAACCTCAATTCGCTCTTGCATCCATTTACGTTCATCTGGATTAGCAATATACATATATTCGACGCCAATAGTGCGGCAGTATGAATCTCGTAGAATTCCTAAAATTCTACGAAGTTTCATAGAGGACTTTCCACCAAAGCCACCAGTTGCAAATTCGCGATCTAAATCCCAAAGCGATAAACCGTGGGTTACAACATCTAGATCTGGGTGTGATCTTTGTACATACGCCAATGGTTCAACATCTGCCATTAAATGACCAGTAGTGCGGTATGCATCAATTAACTTCTGAACTCTTGCAGTCTTACTGACATCGTCATCTTTTGCAAACTGCATATCAATAACCCAGCGAATTGGAACATACGGAATGCGCAATGCTTCAAAAATTTCATCATAAAAGTTTTCTTCGCCAAGTAAAATTTCATGAATTCTTCGCAGGAAATCACCAGATTGCGCACCTTGAATAATTCGGTGGTCATATGTACTAGTTATTGTTACAACTTTGCTAATCGCAAGATCTGCCAAAGTTTGTTCATTCGCACCATGGAACTCAGCAGGGTAGTCCAAGGCACCAACACCAAGAATCATGCCTTGACCTTGTACCAATCGAGGAACTGAATGAACAGTTCCAATCGTGCCTGGGTTTGTTAGAGAAAGAGTTGTGCCAGCAAAATCTTCAACTGTTAGTGCACCACTTCTTGCCTTACGGACCATATCTTCATATGCAGACCAAAACTGGGCAAAATCTAAATTTTCACAACCTTTAATTGACGGAACTAACAATTGTCTAGAACCATCTGGTTTTGCTAAATCAATTGCAATGCCTAAATTTATATGTTCTGGGTGACCTACTGCTGGCTTACCATCTAATTCTGTGAAAAAGGAATTCATCTCTGGCATTGAACGGGCAGCTTTAACCATTGCATAACCGATTAAGTGCGTAAATGAAACCTTTCCACCGCGACCACGTTTTAAATGATTATTAATTACAGTTCTATTATCAATCATTAACTTTGCTGGGATAACTCGTACACTTGTAGCCGTTGGCACTGAGAGTGAACCCTCCATCGATTGCACAACTCGAGCTGCAACACCGCGAAGTGGCTCAACTGATGAAGCTGAGGGTGTGGTTAATGTTGGAATTGGCTTAACAATTGGATCGGCGGGCTTGATAATTTGTGAAGAAGAATGGTTTGAAGTTTCAATTTTATCGGCAATTGGTTCGCTTAAAACTGGTGTTGAAACATTGGGTTGGACTACTGGGGTTGGAATTTCTGATTTAGCTAATTGAGACTTTGGAATTGGTGGTGTACCAGCTTTTGTTGAGCCATTTAAATTTGGAGTACCTTTAAAATCTGCAAAAAATTCCCACCAAGATTTATCTACCGAAGTTGGGTCGCTTTGATATCTTTCATACATCTCTTGAACAAGCCACTCGTTTGGACCAAATGAGCCACCAAAGTGGTTAGCGGGCGTATTTGCTCCAGCTTTACTCACCGAGTCTCTCCTTATATTGGCTAAATCGAGATTTGTGCAACAGGTTAATCTTAACTCTCACCTAAGGAGTACTTAACCTAATCAGGGATCTAGCCAAGTGAAAGTGGCCACCAGCACATACGCCGGGCTGGTAAAGCCCCACAATTAACGGCAAGGTTGCACCTATGAACGGAGACAAAAAATGGGCAATAGTTACCGGGGGCTCGCGCGGCCTCGGATTTGAAACCGCCAAAGGATTAATTGCCGCTGGATTTACTGTTTACATTATTAGTAAGGATGAAAAACGCTTAGCGCAGAGTGCGCAGACTCTAGGTTGTCAATATCGGGCAGTAGATGTTGCAGACAATAAAAAGCTCCGCCAGATATTAATAGAAATTACCGAAGAAGCCAGTAGTAAAGATTTAGGAATTTTAGATGTTTTAGTATTAGCGCATGGCGTAATGAGTGAAAAAATGTCAAAGACACTTCGAACTAACGATAATGAATGGCGGCGGACTCTATCAATTAATTTAGATTCAGTATTTACCGCAGTAAATCAACTTGCACCAGCAATGACAGATGCAAGAAAGGGAAGAGTTGTTGTTTACTCAGCTTGTCTTGGCCGAATGTCTGGCCCTGGTACACATGGCGGTCTTGCTCCTTATCGAATAAGCAAAGCAGGTATAAATGCATTTGTTAAGAATCTTTCATATGAAACCGGCTTAGGAGCGAGAGGATTTTTAGTCGATGCTATCTGCCCTGGTCATTGTCGTACCGATATGGGAGGAGAGGATGCACCAAGGAGTGCGGAGCAGGGTGCTGATACAGCTATTTGGTTGGCAACTAGAGATTTTGATCCAACAAAAGATAGAACTGGATTACTTTGGGAAGACCGACAAGTAGTTGATTGGTAATTATTCTTGATAACCCAGTGCCGCTGATATTAAAGTTATTAAAGCAAGTAGCGCAAGTGGAATACCTACTAAAAAAAACTTTCCACTGACCATATAATAAGAAACACCTAAAGCAATTAGATTTGCCAATACTGCCGGTGCTCGGCCAAATGATTTATTTTGCTTAAATCCACCCGCACAAAACCAGAGTCCAATGGAGCCTAAAAGCCCAAAAACAATCTCGGCAGAAAGGGCAGCAGGTGCACTAACTTCAGAGATAAGAGGTGCAATTAAAAGATAAACCACTAATCCAAGAATGATTAAGGATTCAATACGCAGTAAAAAAATGGCCCGAATTCGGCAAGATTCGCTCTCGAATGCTCTTTTCAGATTCACTTTTGAATACTACCCTTTTTGCTTAATATGGATGAAAGTAAACGGCTTTTACCTGAAGTATTTTTCGCAAACAATGGGGAAATTGATCTTTTGACTGGCGTAATGGCTCCAGAGATTTTTAACCAAATTGTTTCTCGAGATATTCAACTTGCAGACAGAAACTTAACGAAATTATGTGTAGTTTATGCACAATTTGATATAGATAAATTCACCGCGAATGAATTATTGGACAAAGAAAAAAGCAATCTAGATAGAGTTAAAAATGAAATAGAAACAGAGTTAGTTAGAATAGCTTTTTTACTCAAACAAGTATTTCGACAAAGTGATTGTATTTCCCGTATTCATCAACTTGGGTTTTGGATACTATTATCTAGTAATGAACAGATTGACCTAAAGCAAGTGATTAGTAGAGCAAAGCAGGGACTTCCACAACATGTGGAGTTGGCAAGTTGTCATCGAAATAATCAAGAAAATCAGATTGATTGGTATAAACGGATCGATTCATTAAATTGATTATTTCACCAAGAGTAATAATGCTGTAACTATTTGCGCAATTTTCTCCACAGAAATCAATTTTGACTGCCGAAGATTTATTTTAATTTCTAAGATTTAAGAGTGGAAAATGAAGAATTAATAAATAAGAGTTTTGGCCCAATTCAAGGTTTAATTGATGATCAATCGGTAGAAGAGATTTGGATTAATACACCAAATCGTATATTTGTAGCGCGGAATGGAAAAAGTGAGCTAACAAATTTGGTACTTAGTAAGGAGGTAGTGCATAACTTAATTGAAAGATTGTTGATTTGGGGCGGGCGACGGCTAGATGTGAGTACACCATTTGTTGATGCTCGGTTACCTGATGGAAGTAGATTACATGTTGCAATCCCAGAGGTAACAGCTGTTCATTGGGCAGTAAATATTCGCAAGCACTTAAATAAAGCAAGTACTCTTTCGGATTTAAAGCAACTTGGTTCAATTAACGCTGAAATATTAGCTTTGCTTACACAAGCTGTTAATGATGGTTTAAATATTTTAGTTAGTGGTGGCACGCAAGCAGGTAAAACTACATTCTTGAATGCATTAGCTAGTCAAATCCCAGTTCATGAACGAGTAATAACAATTGAAGAAGTATTTGAATTAAAGCCTAAATTACCAGATTGGATCGGGTTGCAGACTAGAAACACAAATTTAGAGGGTGAAGGTGAAATTTCACTTCGAAAGTTAATTAAAGAATCTCTAAGAATGAGACCTAACCGAATCATTGTCGGTGAGGTTAGAGAAGCAGAAGCCCTAGATTTACTTATTGCTTTAAATGCTGGTTTACCAGGCATGGCTACATTACATGCAAACTCAGCGAGAAGTGCTATAAGTAAATTACAACTACTGCCTTTACTCGCCGGAGAAAACATTGCTCAAAGCTTTATAACTCCGACAATTGCAAGCAGTATCGACATAGTAATTCAATGCTCGCTTGATTCCCAAGGTAAGCGGCGGGTAGTCGAAGTAGTAGCAGTTACTGGGCGATCAGAAGCTGGCATTGTCGAAATTGATTCAATTTACCGGTGGAATGGCATTGAGTACGAAAAAGGATTAGCTGATTACTCGACAATAAAAAACAAACATAGATTGATTAAATGAAATCATTGGCAATTTTTATATTGTTTCCATTATTTTTATTAGCCTTGTATTCGGTATTCCTTATCAGGAATAAGTCCCAATCAAAAAAGCACCAAGATGAGGCATGGCCAGAGGTACTTGATTTAATTATTTCAGCACTTCAGTCAGGTGCATCCATCTCAGAGAGCTTGGCAAACCTTGGAAGAGTTGGACCTAAAGCGGTTCAAGATAAGTTTAAAAAGTTCGAAAAAAACTTGTCAGCTGGAAGTAAATTTGAATTCTGCCTTAATGATCTTAAGCAGGATTTTTCTAACCCAATTACCGATCAGTTATTTGAGTGTCTATATTTTACCGCGAAGTTTGGTAGTAAGAATGCTGTAAAAGTGTTACGGGAGTTATCTGAATATGTTTCAGCAGACTTAGCCTTACGATCTGAAATTTCAACTAGGTTTGGTTGGATCAAGAATTCAGCAAACTTAGCGGCCATTGCTCCTTGGATTCTGCTATTTATTTTACGGACTCAAGAAAATGCCCGAGTTGCGTATCTTCAACCAACTGGCCGTACGATTATGATTTTTGGAGTTATCGCAACACTTATCGCGTATTTTTGGATGAATAAAATTGCAAGATTGCCAAAAGCCAAGCGACTATTCACAATGCAGATAGTTGAGAGATGAATCGTTTAAGTCTTTATATTTTTATCCTAGTAGCTCCGGCAGCAATCTTTTCATTAAGAATTATATTTATCGAAACATCAAACTTACTTTCTGTTTCAGATTATGCATCTAAACTCCAATGGTTAAATAATTTTATAAGAAATTTAACTGGTAGTCAGGTAAAACAGAATGAGATTAACGAGGAACTCGTAAATATATTACAGATGCTATCAATTATGATTTCAGCGGGTGAAAGTCCAATGATGGGATTACGTTATATATCGCAAAGATCATTTGGAGTTATACCGAATTTAATTAAGCAAAGTTTTGCTAAATATGAGAGTGGACGCAATCTCGCTCAGACTATGGATTTTATAGCGGTTGCAACGAGTTCACATCAGGTTAGGCGGCTTACAAACTCAATTCAAATTGCTATCGAACGTGGCACACCAGTATTAGATGTATTAAATAATCAGGTCCAAGCACTTAACAAGCAGATCAATATTTCTTTGCTTAAAAAATCTGGCAAGAGTGAAATTGCCCTGCTTATCCCAGTGGTCTTTCTAATCCTGCCAGTCTCGATTAGTTTTGCTATTTGGCCCTCAATCTATGGCTTAAACCAAGCGGGGTTTTAGTGCAAAAGGTTAGACTGCAGCCATGTCTAAGGTTCTTTCATCCCTGCCAGTTGGCCACAGAGTTGGTATCGCATTTAGTGGTGGATTAGATACTTCAGTCGCAGTTGCATGGATGAAAAGTAAAGGTGCAACGCCATGCACATACACAGCAGATCTTGGTCAGTATGACGAGTTAAATATTCAAACTGTTCCAGATAGAGCTAAAGAGTACGGCGCTGAAATTGCAAGATTAGTTGATTGCAAGAGTGCATTAGTTGAAGAGGGGTTAGCTGCACTTGCCTGCGGTGCTTTTCATATTACAACTGCTGGAAAAGCCTATTTTAATACCACGCCATTAGGCAGAGCAGTGACTGGAACTTTGCTTGTACGAGCCATGCTAGCTGATAATGTTTTAATTTGGGGAGATGGTTCAACATATAAAGGTAATGATATTGAGCGTTTTTATCGATATGGATTACTAGCTAATCCAAAGCTACAAATATATAAACCATGGCTAGATAAAGATTTTGTCAGTGAATTAGGTGGCCGTAAAGAGATGTCTAAGTGGTTAGTTGATCACAAATTGCCGTATCGAGATTCAACAGAGAGGGCATACAGCACCGATGCAAATATTTTAGGGGCAACGCACGAAGCTAAATCACTTGAAAACTTAGATTCCCATATTGAAATAGTTGAACCAATTATGGGGGTTAAGTTTTGGGATCAATCGGTAAAAATTGATAGTGAAGATGTATTAATTGAGTTTGCCCAAGGTAGGCCTGTTTCAATTAACGGTAAAGTTATAAAGGATTCAGTTGAGCTAATTAAAGAAGCTAACACGATTGGCGGACGCCATGGGCTTGGAATGAGTGATCAGATTGAAAACCGAATCATTGAAGCTAAGAGTCGTGGAGTTTATGAAGCTCCAGGAATGGCACTCTTATTTATTGCATATGAAAGACTAGTTAGCGCAATTCATAATGAAGATACGATTGCTACTTATCATCAGCAGGGGCGCAGACTAGGAAGATTATTGTATGAAGGTCGCTGGTTTGATCCACAAGCTCTAATGCTTCGTCAATCACTGACTAGTTGGGTTGCATCTGCAATTACTGGCTCGGTGACAATTCGGCTCCGCAGGGGAGATGACTACTCAATTATAAGTACTAAAGGTCCAAATCTTTCATACTCACCAGAGAAATTATCAATGGAAAAAACTGAAGATGTTGCCTTCGGGCCAGAGGATCGAATTGGTCAGTTAACTATGAGAAATCTAGATATTGAGGACACCAGGGCAAAATTAGAGCTTTATGCATCACAAGGCCAACTTGGTAGCAGTGATTTTGATCTAATTAAAGAGATCGGTAACGATAAAAAGTAGTTGGCGGTTGAAGTAATATTGCCACCGATGTATCCGGGGGTCGGCGTAATTCCGAACCGGCGGTAAAAGTCCGCGACCCAAATGAAATACATTTGGTTGACTTGGTGAAACTCCAAGACCGACAGTTAAAGTCTGGATAAAGGAACATCTAGGAGATAACGCATGTCCATTTTAAAATGGTTGTTTGAAGCCCAAATCCAATTCGGTAGTAAATCAATCGCTTGGCGCGAAGTAATAGGTGGAATTCTTGGTCTATCTAGCGCAGTACTTGGTTTAAAACGAAAAGTAATTGCCTGGCCAGTTGGAATAGTCGGTGATGCACTTCTTTTTACAGTATTTCTTGGCGCTGTATTTTCATTCGGAGCTGAAGATCAACAAAAGAACTTTTACGGACAAGCTAGCCGTAATTTACTTTTAATCATCGTAAGTGTTTATGGTTGGATCCGGTGGAATCAGTACCGTAAATCAGGTGCTCCAGGAACTCCACCAGTTGTTCCTCGTTGGACAACAACCAAAGAGAAGTTGGTATTGGTGCCAGCAATTGCAATTTTCTTTACGATTGCATATCAAATCTTTAAATCTCTTGGTGAATCAGGCCAATGGCTATTTGTTGATACCTGGATATTTACCGGAACAGCGCTTGCAACCTTCGGCATGAGTCGAGGTTATGTTGAGTTCTGGCTAGTTTGGATTGCAGTTGACCTGGTTGGCGTCCCTTTTGCTTTTAAGAATGGTTACTACCCAACCGGAACGTTGTATGCAATCTACCTACCATTTGTAATCTGGGGCTTTATTTCATGGCTTAGGATTTCAAAGAAAGAAAAAGCAACGGTTTAACTTCAAGCAATAAGGGCCGAGTCGAATCTCGGCCCTTATATTTAACGCTCCTGTAGCTCTTCAGGTGTTCCATGAACACCTTTTAAATCTCCACTCAATTTATATCCAACTCCATCTCGCTGTGATGGCCTGACTTTCTTGCTCCAATCAGGTGGCACAATTCCTAATACACCTTTTTGGAAATCATCAAAAGCTTTTAAAACCTCAGTTTTTGTATTCATAACAAATGGACCCATCCAGGCAACTGGCTCTTTGATTGGTAATCCACCCAAAATTAAAACATCCATAGCCGGAGAACGTGACTCTTGATTTAAATCTGCAGCAATGACAATAACATCGCCATCACGATAGGTAACAAGTTGACCGGTTTTAATCAGATGTTTTTCATCTCCAACACTTCCAAAACCATTTAAGACATATGCAAGTGCGTTGTATGAAGGATTCCATGGCAAGCGAAGCTCTGCTCCTGGTTGTAATGTGGCATGGACCAATGTGATTGGTGTCTGAGTTGAACCTGGACCTTTGTGGCCAGCAACTTCACCAGCAATTACTCTAAGAAGTGCGCCACCATCACTTGAAGAAAGTAGTGCAACATCTGATGCTCGTAAATCTTGATAAGCAGGCGGTGACCATTTTTTTGACGCCGGTAGATTTACCCAAAGTTGAAAACCATGAAATAAACCGCCACTAACAACTAAATGTTCTGGTGGTGTTTCGATATGCAAAATTCCAGCACCGGCAGTCATCCATTGTGTGTCACCATCAGAGATAGTTCCACCACCACCATGATTGTCATAGTGATCAAAGATGCCATCGATAATATAAGTCACAGTTTCAAAGCCACGATGTGGATGCCAAGGAGTTCCTTTTGGCTCTCCAGGTGCGTACTCAACCTCACCCATTTGATCTAAGTGAATAAATGGATCCAAATCTGCTAAATCAACACCAGCAAATGCTCGCCTTACCGGAAATCCTTCTCCTTCATGACCTTGGGGGGCAGTAGTAATACTTTTAACGCGACGAGGCCGCAATTTGGCATCAGAAACTATGCGCGGAAGGACAGTGATGTCACGAACACTTATTGCTGGCACATATCTCCAATATTTTGTTAATCAACTAATCATATAACTAATTTTAAGTAACTTTTATTCCTTATAATGCTTTTAGCGCACTAACTACTTTTGTTAGCGAATCCTTTGCATCACCAAATAAAAGTGTGGTCTTAGCATCATATAAAAGCTCATTTTCAATGCCAGCAAAGCCTGGTCGCATGGATCGTTTTAGAAAGATCACATTTCCTGCTTGGCCAACTTCTAAAATTGGCATGCCGTAGATGGGACAGCCAGGCGTAGTTTTTGCTGCCGGGTTTACCACATCGTTTGCGCCCACAACTAATACAACATCTGTTTGTGGAAAAGTTGGATTTATCTCTTCCATCTCAACTAACTGTTCATAAGGAACATTTGCTTCAGCAAGTAACACATTCATATGGCCTGGCATACGACCTGCAACTGCGTGGATGCCATATGCAACCTCAATACCTTTGGATGCCAATAAATCGGCTAACTCTCTAACAGTATGTTGTGCTTGCGCAACTGCAAGTCCAAAGCCAGGAACAATAACTACACGTTGTGCGTAGTTAAGAAGTATTGCAACATCATCTGGTGAGCCAGATTTAACTGGTCTAGTATCAACTTCACTAGAACTTGCTTGGGCTTTTGCAGTAAATGCGCCAAATAAAGTTCCAAATAAAGAGCGGCCCATCGCTTCAGCCATTAATCGCGTAAGAATTGTTCCAGATGCACCAACTAATGTTCCAGCAACAATTAATAAAGTTGTTTGCAGAACATAACCGGAGGCAGCAACTGTTAAACCAGTAAATGCATTTAGAAGTGAAATAACAATAGGAACATCTGCTCCGCCAACTGGCAATACAAATAAAATTCCAAATAGCAGTGAAAGCAATCCATTTAATAGTAATGGGGTAGAGCCACCTGACGTAATTACCCAACCACCACTCGCCAAAACTCCAATCAAAGTTAATGCGATTACTTGGCGACCGAGCGGGAATATTACTGGCCTAGTTGTCATCAGCTCTTGCAACTTCAAGAAGGTAATTACTGAACCAGAGAAGGAGACGCAACCTACAATTACAGTAAAAACAGTTGCAACCACCTCCGCAGTTGTTGCCCCATCGCCTAACTTTAGATACTCAACAATTGCTACCAGCGCAGCAGCACCACCACCAACACCATTGAAAAGTGCCACAAGTTGCGGCATCTGAGTCATCTGTACTTTACGAGCAGCAGGAACACCAACTATTACACCAAATCCAATCGCAGCAAGAATCAGTGGCAAGTGGTTAAGTGCTTTTCCACCATTAGCATAAAAGAAAACAATAATTGTGGCGACCGTTGCACCAATTGCGCCAATCAAGTTTCCACGTCTTGCAGATTTTGGTGAAGATAGACCTTTTAAAGCCAGAATAAAGCAGATACCCGCCGCTAAACCAATTAGGTCATAGAGATTACGACTCATTTGCTATCTCCAGAATCCTTCTTAACTTTTGGCTTTCCTTTAAACATCTGCAACATTCGATCTGTGACTACAAATCCACCAACCATATTTATTGTTGCAAGTATTACTGCAGCAAGTGCCAGTCCTAACTCAAGATTAGTGTTGGCGTGATCTGCCACCACAATTGCGCCAACTAAAATAACTCCGTGAATTGCATTAGCACCACTCATAAGAGGAGTGTGTAAGGTCGTTGAAACTTTAGATACAACTTCGAAGCCAACAAAGATTGACAATATAAAGATCGCAAGTAAGGCGATTTCATTGCTCATTAACTCAGTGGCCATTATTTACTCTTCTCTCGCTTAGCACCATTATGTGTAAGGGTGGCTGAATCAATAATCTCATCAGTAAAATTAGGTTCAATTACTCCAGTAGGTTTGCCATCAACTGTTTTGCTCATAAGCAAAAGTAGATTTACTACATTTCGAGAGAACAACATAGATGCATGAAATGCTAATTGGCTGGGCACATCTTTTCCGCCCCAAATCCTTACGCCACCACTTGTAGTCGTAATTTCACCGGCAACAGAGCCTTCAACATTTCCACCACTTTCAGCAGCAAGGTCAACCACCACAGATCCTGGGGTCATATGTGAAACCATTTGTGCTGTTACCAACCGTGGCGCGGTTCTGCCAGGAACAGCAGCGGTAGTAATCAAAACATCAGCAGCAGCAATATAAGGAGTAAGTAATTCACGTTGTTTTGCAGCACGCTCTTCAGTCATCTCTCTGGCATAACCCCCGGCGCCTTCTAATGCTTCAAGTTCTAATGTAATAAATTTTGCGCCCATTGATTTCACTTCATCAGCAGAGGCTGGACGAACATCATAGGCAGATACAACTGCGCCTAATCTTTTTGCAGTTGCAATTGCTTGCAGGCCGGCAACACCTGCTCCTAAAACTACAACCTTTGCCGGCGTAACAGTTCCGGCAGCGGTCATCAGAAGTGGAAAAAACTTAGGTGACAATTCAGCTGCAACTAAAGATGCTTTATACCCAGCGCATAATGCTTGTGAGGTAAGAGCGTCCATTGATTGAGCACGAGAGATTCTTGGCACCATCTCAAGTGAGATTGCCGTGACGCCAGCTGCAATAGCGGCATTAATTGAATCAGCAGCGGTCATTGGTGATAAAAAAGAGATTGTTATCGAACCCTTTTTAAGGCTTTTAATTTGAGTGGGCGTTAGCGGCTGAACTGAAAGAATTACATCACTATTGCCTAGAACATCGCCAGATTTAACTTGTGCACCAGCATCGGTAAATTGCTTGTCAGAGTACTCAGCAGCAACTCCAGCGCCAGACTCAATTACAACCTCAAGCCCTGCTTTAGTTAATTTTGAAATAATATCGGGAACTAACGCGACTCGTTTTTCACCAGATTTAATTTCTTTAGGAACTGAAACTCGCATTCGCTTACTCTACCTAACCTTCACTTTAATTATTACCCTTTAAATCACCTCTAGTTAGATGATAGAGCAGGGCTTGAATAGTTGTTCGACGATGGAAAGCCTGACGCCAAACTACAGATTTCTCACCATCTATTACTTCAGCGGCCACCTCTTCACCACGGTGTGCTGGTAGGCAGTGCATAAATATTGAATCTTTAGTAGCTAACTTCATCAATTCATTTGTAACAGCAAATGGAGTCAAAGCAGCTATTTTTTCAGACCGATCTGCTTCAGAATCACCCATCGACATCCAAACATCGGTATAAACAACACTTGCGCCACTAACTGCAGCTTTTGGATCAGTTAATACTTCAATCTTTGCACCAGATTGTTTTGCAATTTTATTTGCTTGATCTATAACTGAAGATTTAGGCGCCCACTTACCACCTGGGGTAGCGACTACAACATGCGCTCCTATAGTTGCACCCATTAACAACCAAGCTGTTGCAACATTATTTCCATCCCCAACGTAAACAAATTTGCGATTTTTGATATCTTTTCCAAATCGCTCCGTGATAGTTAGCCAATCAGCTAACAGTTGAGTGGGATGGTCATCATCAGTTAAAGCATTAATAACTGGAATACTTGCATGCTTTCCTAATTCATCAACATCTGATTGAGCGAAGGTGCGAACAATTAAAGCGCTGCAAAAGCCAGATATAATTTTTGCCGTATCTGAGATTGTTTCTCCTCGGCCAATTTGCAAATCATCACCGCGTAAGAAGATTGGTGTTCCACCTAGATGGGCAATAGCAGTTTCAGAAGCTAATCTGGTTCGGGTAGAAGATTTAGTCATATAGATAGCAACTGTGTGCTTGGCTAATGCTTTCTTAGAACGAAGTGGATTTTTAGCAAACTTGCTTGCGGTTGCAAGAAGTAGCTCGATATCGGTTTTTGAAAGATCTGATGTGTGAAGTAGATCTTTAAGAGGTGCGCTCATTGGTAAATGGTAGGCGATAATTTTAGATTAAGATTTGCCCATGGGCTTTCTCGACGATTTACGCGGTAAATCAAGTAAGGGCGGGCTACTTGAGAAGGAGTTGCTAGCCCCAACTGATGAGGGTGATCATGAGCGATTTTCACATTATGTTGATAAGAACAAGATCACTGAATCAGCGGTTACTGGCAAAGCAGTTCGCGCACTTTGCGGAAAGAAGTGGATTCCAAACCGCGATCCACAAAAATTTCCAATCTGCCCAACATGTAAAGAGATTCACGCTCGCTTAAAGTAATTTCTCAGATAAAACCGATACCCTAAAATTCATGGGATCTCGAAAGCTACTTGTAACTTCAATAGCTTTTACCTTTTTAATTTTAAATGCCACACAATCAATGGCCGATAATCCACCAAGAAGAATTCTCTCTGGTTGGCTTCCAGATTACTCGCTGGCAAGAAATCTACCAACAGTTGAAGGTAATCTAGATTTGATTAGAGATATTTCACCATTTTGGTATGGCCTGACCGGTGAAACCTCAATTAAAGATAAGTACGCACTCGGTAAATACACAACGCCAATCGAGCAAGTTATTGCAAGATTGAAAGCAAATGGATTATTGCTTCTACCAACTATAACTGACGATAATCCAAAGTTAGTGTTAGCTAATCTGCTTGCAAATCCAAACTCAAGAACAAATATTGTGCAAACAATTAGAGCACTTGTACTTAAGTACAATTATGATGGTATTGATTTAGATTTTGAAACTTTCTATACCCAAGATGGCAGATCATCATGGCCAGCGCTTAAACCAAATTGGATTTTGTTCATTAAAGAGTTATCAACTGCTTTGCATGATCAAGGAAAGCTTTTATCTGTCACCACACCACCTGATTTTGCACCTGAAACTAAACGTGCTGGAAATTCGGTTTACTCCTGGGCAGAGATCGGACCAATGATTGATCGACTTCGGATAATGGCATACGACTTTTCAACCACCTCACCTGGACCAATTGGGCCCCTACCGTGGAGTGAGGATGCAGTGAAGTATGCAGTAAGCCAAATACCAGCATCTAAAGTTTTCTTAGGCATTCCAGGATATGGCAGAGACTGGATCACAAAAGTTGAAGGAGTGTGTCCAAAAGATTTTGCATCCTCTGTTGTAGTCGGAGCAAAAGCTGCGGTAGTAATGCGCGAAGCACTAGCTCTTGCAACAAGTAATAATGCAATTCCTACCTATAACACTACGCATGCAGAATCGACATTTAGTTATAAGAAAACCTATGTCGACCCAACTAACTCAGCAAGTTATTGCACCGCTAATCGAACTGTTTGGTATCCAGATGAACGAAGTTATACCGCACGGACCAATCTTGTTGGCAAGTATCGCTTAGGTGGAATCGCGGTCTGGACCTTTGGCATGGAAAACCCTGCTGCAATTGCCACAATCAGAGATATTGCAAAGTCGATAGCACCTGATCAAGTACTAGGCACAATTGGTACAGACCTCGAGCAAATTTCATATGGTTCTGCATTTAATCTAACCGGTGTATTTAAACTGCCAGATAAAACTCCAGTCAGCTCACTTAATGTCAGGTTTGAGATTAAAAACAGCAGCGACAGTAATTGGCGAACGCTTGCAGCTGGTGTAACTGATGCAACTGGTGTTATTGCAGTACCAGTCATCATCGCCCAAAAAAGTCAGATCAGATTAGTTTCAGAGGCAAGTTGGGAGCGGTCAGAGGGTAAGACTGCTGAAAAAATTATCTCAGTGGTGCCAAGTGTTTCGCTCTCACTTCCCGCTTCGGTAAAAGCTGCTGCTAACTACGCCATAACTGGTCAAATCCTGCCAAAGATTGGTGGCATCAAATTAACTGTTAAGCAAAACGGAAAGTCGATCGGTGATTTCATCACCGATGCCACAGGCGGTTTTGCCTTTGATATCAAGCCAACTGCAACCGGTCTTGCTAAATACCAAGTTATAGTCGCGGCAGGTGAAAAAAATACTGCCGCAATTAGTGATGAGATGACCATTTTAGTTAGATAATTTGCCTATGAGTTCTCAAACCCAAATGGAAGAAGATCTGGATCTAAGTAAGTTCTTTGATAATCTTTGGGTCACAATTGTTTGGGATGATCCAGTAAATTTAATGAATTATGTGACATATGTATTTATTAAATTGTTCAACTTCTCAAAAGAGAAAGCACATAACTTAATGATGCAAGTTCATACCGAAGGTAAAGCAGTTGTCGCCTCAGGGACCCGAGAAGAGATGGAACGAATTGTTCAGCAATTACATGAACATGGGCTTTGGGCCACCTTACAAAGAGATGACCATGGGCGAGTTTAAAGGTTCCGTAAAATCTGGTGACTTATCAGTTGCACTAAGCAATGATGAGTTACATATTCTTATTAATTTAGTTGAACAACTATTGGAATTACTAGGCGAACGTAATTTTGTTCACCACTATCAATCCAATGATCCATTTGCGCAATTAATGGCAGCCTCAATTGGAAATCTAGAAGCTGCTATTGAGCAACCAGAGGATCCTGTACTTCGCCGGCTACTTCCCAATGCATACGCCGATCCAGAGAGTGCGGCTGAGTTTCGCAAGTACACCGAAAGTTCACTTCGTATGGTTAAACAAACCCACCTTATGTATCTGCGAGAGCAGTTAGTTTTCCCAGTAGATCATGAGCTTCCAAAGGCAGATATCCCAGTCACTGACCCAACACAATGGCTGATTGCAATCAATGATCTTCGCCTAGCCCTAGCCGTTCGATTAGATGTAAAGCAAGATAGTTATGAAAAGTATGAGTTAATGAAAGATAGTGATGAACAAAAACCACTCTTTGCAGTTTATTTTTGGCTAGGTGGTATCCAGGAGAGTTTAATCAGCCATATCTAAGTGAATTTAACAACAAAAAAAGCGGAGCCAATCTCTTGGCCCCGCTTTTCAATTAGTTCAGACGATTAGTGATCGTCCTTCATTCCCTCTGCTACGGATTTCATCTTTGCAATCTTTAGGATTGTTAGACCAAATACGCACTTTGCCAATACATCTGCAATTGTGTAACCGATTTGACGGTTAACAAATGCGCCCGGATCAGTGTGTGACTGTCCAAGAATTGGTAGTAGGTATGAAATTGGGTATACGCCCCATGTTGCGATCAACAGAAGACGTAAGCGACCAATAGTTGCTGCAACGCCTGCTGGTTGACGATCTAGGGACTTTGAAAGCTCAACGAACAATACATAAAGAATGTATAGGAAAGGTAGAGTTGAAAGAACACCCCAAATTACTTTGGTGTTGTTATCTGTAGAAATCTCACCTGGATAACCAAGTGCGATCATTGCTGCAGATGCTGGCACTAAGCGGCTGATTAGAGAAGATGAAGCTGCCTTAGCGAGAGCTAGAACTGCAACTACCTCAACTAGAAGAAGAGGTACAGTTAAAATCCAGTCAACATAGCGATATGCCTCATTGAATGAACCTTTACCGGTTCCTACTGAAACTGCGCCATTTACATATGAATCATCAAATGAATTGAAAATTCTCATGTAGTGGTAGCCAGCAATGAATGTAACCATTGATGACATAACAAGGGCGCCACGGTACTTAGGAAGTACTCGTGATTGTGAAACTAGTGTGTAAACGGTACAAGCCAACATTGATACAAGTCCGAATGAAAAGATGTTGTATAGAATGCCGAATTGATCGTTCGATAGTGTTATTGAACTCATCTAAATAAGCCTCCATAGGCATTTAGCTTGCTCATACCCTTTTGGATACAAGCCAGCGATTATTCATAACCTCATATGCAAGCTATGACTAACCGCCTGCCTATATGGTGGCCGTTACTGGCCAGTCACACAATTGCATTCATGCTCTTTTCTCATTAATTTTTAATAATTTATCCCTAAAAATGGGGTAAATCGGACATTCTAAAACCAATCCTTAGCGCAATAGGTAACTGCGCTCGCCATTTACACTTACACAAATGACATCCACTCCAGCCGGCAAAAAAAGCGCCCCGATAGGGATCTTCGATTCTGGCGTCGGTGGCTTAACTGTTGCTAGAGCAATTATCGATCAGCTACCTGGGGAGTCAATTCTTTATATCGGCGATACCGCCCGTGGCCCCTATGGACCAAAATCATTAGCTCAGGTTCGCACCTATGCCCTTGAGATTATGGATCAATTAGTTGAGGCTGGTGTTAAAGCAATTGTGATTGCTTGTAATACTGCCAGCGCTGCGATGTTAAGAGATGCTCGCGAGCGCTATCAGATCCCAGTTATCGAGGTAATCCAACCTGCGGTCCGAAGAGCGGTTGCTGCAACTAGAAGCGGCAAGGTCGGCGTAATTGGAACAGCTGCAACTATTGAATCAAAGGCTTACCTAGATGCATTTGCCGCCGCCCCTCAACTGGAAATTACCGCCAAAGCCTGTCCATTATTTGTTGAGTATGTTGAAGCCGGAAACACCAGTGGGGATGAGATCACCAAGATCGCTCAAGATTACTTAGCAGAGATGAAAAAAGCAGATATCGATACATTGGTTTTAGGTTGCACTCACTATCCACTTTTAACTGGTGTGATCTCTTATGTAATGGGAAATGATGTCACCTTGGTATCGAGTGCGGAGGAGACAGCAAAGGATTTATATCGCAATTTAGTTGAAGCAGATCTACTTAGTACACCTGGGGCTGCAGTGACCCATCGCTTTGTTGCTACGGCAGATGCCGATAAGTTTGCCACCTTAGCCCGAAGGTTTTTAGGGCCTGAGGTTTTAAAAGTCACAACTAAGATTTAAAAGGAGAGAAATGAGCAGATTAGATGGCAGAAACAATGATCAGCTACGGGCAGTTAAATTCACCCGTAATTGGTTAAATAATGCCGAAGGCTCAGTCCTAGTTGAGTTTGGAAACACCAGAGTTTTGTGTGTTGCCTCCTTTACCCCAGGTGTTCCTCGGTGGTTGGTTGGTAAGGGTGAAGGTTGGGTCACTAGTGAGTATGCGATGTTGCCAAGAGCAACTCACACAAGAAGTGATCGAGAAAGTGTAAAAGGGAAATTAGGCGGGCGCACACAGGAGATCTCTAGATTAGTTGGCAGATCACTTCGTGGCGTAGTGGATATGAAAGCATTAGGTGAGAACACAATTGTGATTGATTGCGATGTACTGCAAGCAGATGGTGGCACAAGAACTGCAGCAATTACCGGGGCTTATGTTGCACTACAAGATGCCATCTCATGGGCGATAGAGAAAGGTCACATTGCTAAAACTGCCAAGCCAATTATTCAATCAGTTGCGGCAGTTTCAGTTGGAATTATTGCTGGCATGCCAACCCTTGATCTTTGCTATGAAGAAGATGTGAGCGCGCAAACTGACATGAATATTGTTTGCACTGGCGAAGGAAATTTTATTGAGGTGCAGGGAACTGCTGAGGGTAAACCATTTGATCGGTCCCTACTTAATCAATTACTAGATTTAGGCGCAGCAGGTTGTGCACAACTAACTAAGCTTCAAGTAGCAGCATTATCAAAGTAATTACTTAACTCAGTAATAAATAATGCGTAAATTAGTTTTAGCAACAAAAAATCTTGGCAAGGTAACTGAGTTTGACCGCCTACTTAGTAATTACGCCCCAGATATTAAAGTTTTAGGATTGGCAGATTTTCCTGATATGCCAGAGGTGATAGAGAGTGGGAAAACATTAAGTGAAAATGCCAGGTTAAAAGCTAAAACCATCTCCCAATTCACTAACTTGCCAGCCCTTGCCGATGACAGCGGTTTATTTATCGATGCTTTAAATGGTGACCCTGGTATCTACTCAGCACGTTGGGCAGGGTATGTGGGCGATGATGCAAAGGTGCGGGATCAATTAAATATTCAAAAGGTTTTAACCCAATTAAAGGATGTACCAGTATCTGCCAGAGCTGGGCAATTTAAAGCGGTAGTAGCTTTTTACAAAGAGAGTAGTGATGGCTCAGTTATTGAAAAAGAGGAGTTGGGAGTTTTGCCTGGGCAAATACTTACCCAACCAATTGGCGATTCCGGCTTTGGTTATGATCCAATTTTTATACCAGACCAGTTTGATCTATCACTAGCTCAACTTGCACCAGGGGTGAAGGATGAGGTTAGTCATCGCGGCATTGCGCTTAGGGCAATTGCGCCATTTTTACGCGATCACCTCTGATCGCCTGAAGTAAAACTCAATTTTAATGTTGTATCCTTATCGCATCCTTCCCTAGGAGAATTACTTCAAATCAACCTAGATAATTAGCGAAATAATAATAAAAGGAGTCATAAGTGGCAGCAAAGAAGAAAGCGGCAAAGCGTCCAACTGCTAAGCGCAGCTCAGCAAAGCGAAGTGTTAAGAAAGCGGCAAAGCGTCCAACTGCTAAGCGCAGCTCAGCAAAGAGAAGTGTGAAGAAGGCAGCGAAGCGTTCTTCAAAATCAGCTAACCGCTATTCAATTCCGGCGGTCCCAATCAGTGGTTCATCTAGATCTTCAGTTTCTACTATTTCAACTACGCCAAAGCCTTCATCAGGTAGCTCATACTCTGCTAAATCCGCAAGTAAGAGCAGCAACGCTGGTTCATCAAAGGCGATTGTGATTGCAGTAGTTCTTGGTATTTTGGTTTTGGCAATTGCAGTTATCTCAAAGAACTCATCCTCGGATACAGCAACAGTTACACCAACACCAGCTGCTTCTGAAAGTAATATGCCAACTACTTCTCCAACCTCTGAGCCAACGGGTGCACCACTTGCAGCACATGAGGCTCCAGTTGGAATCGTTTCTCTTTATAACGCAGATGGCGCAACGGTTAATTGGAAGGCACCTACTGCTGCTGAGGGAATTACCGGTTACAACGTCGAGCTTCGCGCAAATGGAGCAGGTGATTGGAAGTTGGTAGCAACTGTGCCAGCAACTGTATTCAAACAACAGATTACTAAAAATGACACAACTGGCTGGGTACAGGTAAAGGTTTCAACTGTTTACTCAGATGGTGAGGTTGTTGCTGGAAAAATTCACGGACTTCCAGGTAGCTGGTCTTAGTCTGTAGTTAAAGTAATTTAATTAGCCCCCAAGAAATTGGGGGCTAATTTATTTTGATGGTCTATCTTGTTATTTCTTTAATACACTTAAAACTAAATCAACATAAACATCAGAGCCAGTTGGACTTAAATGAACCCCATCTGGTGCAAACAATTCAGGCCGTCCATTTGAGACTCGAGCCCAATCAACTAATTTCACATTCATATATCTAGATGCAACTTTTGAAATGATTGCATTATTAGCATCACGCCATGGCCTTGGCACAGCAGTGTTAACCACAATGATCTGTGGTTGATTTTTCACAACCTCAAAAATATCAATAACTGTTTGTTCGTTCAGCGCATTGTTATTACCCAGGTTAAATATCACGGGTGATTGCGGAACTGAGTTTTGATCAACTTTCATAACAGCAAGAAGCTCTGTGGCTTGTCTTCCTACTCGAGCATTAACAAGTGAAATATGCTCTTTATTTTCGAGCTTGCTCCTAATTCCTAAAATAACACTATCGCCAGTTACCCAAAGGCCGGTTGTACTTCCAAGATCAACATCTGATTGGTTTTGATCCAATTGCTGCTGAATCGATTCTTGAACAATTTGATTTGATTTATTAATTGCTTGAACTGAAATCGAAGTTGTAATTACTAATACTGCGATTATTGACAGCAATACCGATATTTGCTGGCGAAGCTTAACCTTAGCGGAGCGATACTTCATACCTCTAAACCAAGTTTGTACCAAGCCTTGTCTAACTGGAATTTCTACCCAGCGAAGTGAGATATCGGCCAAAGCTAAAACTAATAAAATTCGCGCTAGGTATAACGCCCAGGTTTGTCCAGATAGATCCACCGATGGTCTGGTAACTTGAAAAATTACCCAGTGCCAGATGTAAATACCGTAACTGCGCTGACCTATCCAGCGGAAAGGTGCGGTGCTTATTATTGGGGCAAACCTTGATGCTGGATGAACTAATGAGATTATTACTAAGCAACCAAAAATACCGGCGAGCGGGAATGCAATTCGGTAGAGGCTGGCATTGGTTTCATCAATGAATAAAAATGTTGAAATTAAACCGAGTAATCCAACGACACCAATTCCATCAATTACATCTTGAGCACGCTTTTCGATATCTGCTGAGAGATTTTGTGGAATCCAAGAAACAGCTAAGGCCGAGCCAAGAAATAAACCTAATGAGTGAGTATCTGTTCCAAAGTAAATATGGCTAACTTGTTGAGCATTTGATTGATCTAGTTGCAATGAAACAAAAAACAGCGCAGTACCAGAGATAAGTGCGATAATGAGTGCAATTCGAGCGATATTTCTCTTTCCAAAGTATTTTAAGATTGTAAGCAAAATTATTGGCCAGATTAAATAGAACTGTAATTCAACTGCAAGTGACCAGGTGTGCTGAAGCAGTGGAGGACGGCCAATTGTTTCGAAGTAATCTTGATGGCGAGATACTAGAAGCCAGTTAATTGTACCGGTTAACGCATATGGTAAGTCTGACAAAAATCGCTTAATCGCCTCTGGCGCCCAAACACCAATAAATAAGATGGTGCAAACAACCATAAATAAAAATCCCGGATAAATTCTGCGAAGTCGGGCAGCATAGAAGGCTCTTAAATCAAGTGCACTTGATTGATTTATTGAGTCAAGAATTAATCGAGTGATTACATAGCCAGAGATTACAAAAAATAAATCAACTCCTAAAAATCCGCCAGGAATCCAAGAGATTCCTAAGTGGTAGAGCAAAACTGCTGTAACTGCAATCGCGCGAAGACCATCAATTGATGAAATATGACGGACATTTTTTTGCCCGCTACTATTTTTACCGTTCATTTATTTAAGGTAGCAAAAAAGTTTAAACTCAATAACTGAAGTTAAGTCAGTTACTTCTTATTTTTTTTTGCTGGCCTCTTTTTTGCAGCCGCTTGGTTTTTATTGTTAACAGCGTTCTGCTTACGCGCTGCAGCCTGTGCAGCTTTTTTGCCAGCACCAACTACAAATGTTTTTCCAACCGGCTTGTCTTCACCATCTAGGTTGGCATTGATATCCATTTGAAGTTGAGATAGTCGTTCAAAGGCATGCTTTAGCTTCTGCCTTGATTCATTAATCGCATTCTCAGCAGCATTTAATGATGCGTTTTGAGCACGGTGTAATCGCTCAGCCTCTGAGATTGCTGATGAGAGCCAAGAGCGATAATCAACAATATTTCTTGCGGCTGTTTCAACTAGTTTTTGAGCATCACGCTTGGCTGCTGATGTTAACTGAGAGGCATTTCTTGCTGACTCATTAAGAATTTGATCTGCTTCACCTTCAGCGGTTGAAATAAGATTAGCGGCATCACTTTCTGCAGCTGAAATATATTTGCGACCACGAGACTCAGCTGAACTTAGAATCGCCCTTGCTTTAGCCTCAGCAGAATCTAATTTCTCTTTTGTATTTCTATTTGTTTCAGCAAGTAAGCGCTGTACGGCAGCATTAGCTTTTGCCTCACGTTGCTGAGCAGATTTAATCATGCTCATTGCAGTTTCAGTAGCTAAAATTTCAAACTCTTCGCGGCTTAAGCCGGTAATATCTCTACGAGAGCGAAGATCGTTTAGTTGACTTTCCAATTCACGAATTCGTTCTAATGCATTTTGTGTAGGCGCAGGTTTACTTTCATCCTCACCTTTGAATCCAACCCAACTTAGAAAATTTTTCTCTGCCATAACCTAAGCGTCCCCTACCTTTAAATTAAAAACAACTGGTGCGGGAGGTGGGACTTGAACCCACACGCCGAAGCACAGGTTCCTAAGACCTGCGTGTCTGCCATTTCACCACTCCCGCATTATTTACTTGAGCAGGGGGCAAAGATTACGGTGTATCGGCGGCTTCACCAAAACCAGCGACCTTTAGCAAGGCCTAACGGGTAACCTTGCTCAAATGAGTGCAGATTCAGTGCAAAGTAAGGTTGCTACGGCAATTCTTAAGGCGCTGGAGTTAGCCAATAACGATGGCTCACTGCCAATTGACGTGCCATCACAGTTAATTTTGGAGCGTCCAAAAAACCGTGACCATGGAGATTATGCAACATCAATTGCACTTACTTTAGCTAAATCCGCAAGTATGCAACCCGGGGTGATTGCAAAGGTAATTGTTGAAAAATTAAGCGCTAACAACTTATTAGTTCCAGCCGGCATCAGTAAAGTTGAAATTGCCGGTCCAGGCTTTATAAATATCATATTGGAAAGCGCCAGCCAGGCAGTTGTGGTGGGTGAAATTTTAAGTGCTGGAAATAAATTTGGCAGATCAAAATTACTAGCGGGGAAAAAAGTAAATCTTGAATTTGTTAGCGCAAATCCAACCGGGCCACTTCATTTAGGACACACCAGATGGGCAGCGGTCGGGGATTCACTTGGTAGAGTTTTATCCGCAGCCGGCGCTGAAGTTAGCCGTGAGTTTTATATAAATGATCGCGGAAACCAGATGGAGTTGTTTGGTGCATCCCTTCGATCTGCTGCATTAAATCAGCCACGTCCGGAAGCTGGCTATCACGGTGAGTATATTGAAGAGTTAGCTAATGAGATTGTAAAGAATAATCCAAAGATTACCCAGTTGCCTGAGAGCGAATCAATCTCAGCATTTACTGAGGCAGGTTATAAGTTACAAATTCAAGATCAAAAAGGTGTACTAGATAAATTTGGTACACACTTTGATACCTGGTTTTCTGAGCGCACACTTTATGATAATAATTTTTTTAATCATTCACTTGAAAAGTTAAAAGCTAAAGGCCATGTATTTCAGAGTGAGGGTGCTACTTGGCTTAGAACCACAGATTTTGGAGACGATAAAGATCGAGTAATGATTAAATCTGATGGATCATTTGCTTACTTTGCATCTGACACCGCTTACTACGTTAGCAAACGTGAGCGTGGTTTTAATTTATGCATATATATGTTAGGCGCAGATCATCATGGTTATGTCGGTCGAATCAAAGCAATAGCTGCATGTGCAGGTGATGATCCAGAAAAAGATGTTGAAATCTTAATTGGACAGATGGTAAAAATAATGGAGGGTGGGTCAGAGTTAAAACTCTCAAAGCGTGCAGGCACAATTATAACCTTGGCAGAGCTGGTAGAGAAGGTTGGAACTGACGCAGCTCGCTACACATTGATTAGATACCCCACTGATACTCCAATGATTATGGATGTGGATTTACTTAAGAAAAATACAAATGAGAATCCGGTTTATTACGTTCAATATGCACATGCAAGAATTTGTGCAGTCCTAAGAAATGCCAAAGAAATCGGAATAAAGTATGGTGCTGATGTCTACTTACCTGAGTTACTAAATCATGAACGCGAGCGAGAGTTAATTGGACTACTTGCACAATATCCAAAGGTGGTAGCAACCGCAGCAGAGCTACGTCAGCCTCATCGAATAGCTAGATACATTGAAGAGTTGGCTGGTCAGTACCACCGTTTTTATAATGATTGCAGAGTTTTGCCGCTTGGTGAGGAAAAAATTACAGATTTAAACTCTGCGAGAGCAACTCTCTCGCAGGCAACTGCACAGGTAATCAGTAATGGTTTAGATTTGCTTGGTGTTAATGCCCCGGAGAAGATGTAATGAGTAATCCAAGCAATTATCCAACCTCATTATTTTCAAGCAATTTAACCTTTAAAAGTGAAAATAAAAGTGGTGGTGTCTTATCTATTGCAGGTTGTTCTGCTGAAAAATTGGTAAAGGAGTTTGGTTCACCGTTATTTGTACTCGATCAAGAGGATTTCTACCTGCGCGCGAAAGCTTGGCGCGCTGCTTTAGATAACTCATTTGGAAGCGGTCAGCTTTATTACGCAGCTAAATCATTTATATGTGTTGAGGTTGCTAAGTGGTTAAAGGACTTAAAACTGGGTTTAGATGTTTGTAGTGGCGGCGAGTTAGCGGTTGCTCTGGCTGCAGATTTTCCAGCGCAAGATATTGAGTTTCATGGGAATAACAAATCAGAGGTTGAAATAAGGAGCGCAGTAAAGGCTGGTGTTGGAACAATTGTTATTGATTCATTTGACGAGCTAAATCGAGTTGCAACAATTGCAAAAGAGTTAGGTAAGGTTCAAAAAGTTTATTTACGCCTAACACCTGGGGTTGATGCGCATACGCATGAGTTTATTTCTACAGCTCATGAGGATGTTAAGTTTGGCTTCTCAATTGCTTCAGGTGCTGCAGATGAGGCGATTGAAAAATGTATGTCACAAATTTCATTAAAACTTTCAGGCATTCATTGCCATATTGGTTCTCAGATTTTTGAAGTTGCTGGTTTTAAAGCAGCAGCAGAACGCTTAGTTACCGTGCTTGCTTCCTTTAGAGATAAATACTCGATGGAGCTACCAGAGTTAAATATTGGCGGCGGATATGGAATTGCTTATACAAAAGATGAAAGTGCCATCTCGCCAGATCTAGTAATTCCAGCAATTGCTGCGGTTATCAAAGATGAGTGCGCAAAAGCTAAGTTAGCGCTACCAAGAATCTCAATTGAACCCGGTAGAGCAATTGTTGGACCGACAACAACAACTATTTATGTAGTTGGTACAACTAAATCTGTAAAGCTAGAAAACGGTGCTGAACGTAAGTATGTTTCAGTAGATGGCGGAATGAGTGAAAATATTCGTCCAGCTTTATATGGCGCGGTCTACTCAGCATTTTTAGCTAATCGCAGCTCAACCGCAAAATTAATCTCAAGTCGAGTAGTTGGAAAGCATTGCGAGAGTGGCGACATATTAATTTCTGAGATTGATTTACCTGCAGATATTGCTGCTGGGGATCTACTTGCAATTCCGGCAACTGGTGCGTATGGAAGAAGCATGGCTAGCAATTACAACCATATTGCACGCCCATCTGTTGTAGCGGTCATAAATGGCACCGCTCGTGAGATTTTGCGCAGGGAAAATGAGCAGGATTTGCTTAATTTGGATGTAAATCAACCGCCACGGCAGCTGTCATAAGTTTGAGATACTTCTCTGATGAAGACTCTTAAAGTTGGCATGCTTGGCGCTGGGGTAGTTGGTTCCCAGGTGGCCAAACTTTTAGTTGCTAATAAATCAGATTTAGCAGCTAGGGCGGGTGCCAATTTAGAGTTGGTTTCAGTTGCGGTGAAAGATATCAAAGCCAAGCGTGATGGCATCGCTAATCAGCTGTTAACAGCAGATGCACTTTCAATCGTAAATGATCCACAAATAGATTTAGTAATTGAAGTTATTGGCGGTATTGATCCAGCCAAAGATTTAATTTTAAAAGCACTTAACAACGGAAAATCGGTTGTAACTGCAAATAAGGCACTGCTTGCCAAGCATGGTTCTGAGCTATATGCCGCAGCGGACAAAGCAAATGTTGATTTATATTACGAAGCAGCAGTTGCTGGAGCAATTCCAATTCTTAGGCCACTACGTGAGTCATTAGTAGGTGATCATGTAATTAGAATTATGGGAATTGTTAATGGTACAACTAATTACATTTTGACAAAGATGGATGAGAATGGCGCAGCATTTTCAGATGCGTTAAAGGAAGCACAATCACTTGGATTTGCTGAATCTGATCCAACTGCAGATATTGAAGGCTTTGATGCAGCAGCAAAAGCTGCAATCTTGGCAGGACTTGCATTTCACTCTCGAGTAAGTGATTCAGATGTTTATCGAGAAGGAATTAGTAAAATTACTGCATCAGATGTAAAGGTAGCTAAAGCAATTGAGATGGTCATCAAATTACTTGCAATCGCTGAGTTAACTCCAGAGGGTGCAATCTCGGTGCGAGTTCATCCAGCATTAATCCCTCGCACTCATCCACTCGCATCAGTACGTGAATCATTTAATGCAGTTTTTGTGGAGGCACAATCTGCTGGACAAATGATGTTTTATGGCAAGGGTGCAGGTGGCGAGCCAACTGCAAGTGCAATCCTTGGAGATTTAGTTGCAGTAGCCAGACATAAAGTAAGTGGTGGAATTGGACCAAAAGAGAGTGATTATGCCGACTTAAAGATTGCTCAAGTTGGTCAAACAAAAACTCGTTATTTAATTAGATTAAATGTGGCTGATAAGCCTGGTGTTTTAGAATCAGTAGCCCATGTATTTGCATCTCATCAAGTATCAATACAAACAGTTAGACAAACCGGTGCTGGCGATAAGGCTGAGTTAATTGTTATGACACACATTTCAAGTGAAGCAGCATTATCGGCAACTGTTAAAGATCTTAAAAATCTACCTGCCGTTACTGATGTAGCGAGTGTGCTTCGAGTTGAAGGTGTTAACTAATGGGCTTATTTAGCAAAAAAGGTAAGCATCAATGGCGAGGAGTAATAGAAGAGTATCGAAGCTGGCTGCCGGTAAGTGATCAAACTCCAGTCATATCATTATGCGAAGGTGGAACACCACTCGTGCATGCAGGTTATTTATCAAAGTTATTAGGAAATGATGTTTGGTTAAAGGTAGAAGGTGCTAATCCAACTGGATCTTTTAAAGATCGCGGCATGACAATGGCTATTTCTAAAGCAGCCGAGGAGGGTGCTAAGGCGGTTATCTGTGCATCAACAGGCAACACCAGTGCATCTGCAGCTGCTTATGCAAGTAAAGCTGGAATGCGACCTGTTGTATTAGTTCCACAAGGAAAGATTGCAATGGGAAAGTTAGCTCAGGCTATCTCTCATGGCGCAACACTTTTGCAAGTTAAAGGAAACTTTGATGATTGCTTAACACTTGCTAGGAAGTTATCTGAAAATTATCCAGTTGCATTAGTTAACTCCGTTAACCCATATCGAATTGAGGGGCAAAAGACCGCTGCCTTTGAGGTGATTGATATGTTGGGAACAGCACCAGATATACACGCACTTCCAGTTGGTAATGCTGGAAATATCACCGCGTATTGGAAGGGTTATCAGGAGTATAAAAAAGGAAATATGGCACGTTCGTTGCCAATGATGTGGGGCTTTCAAGCTGCAGGAGCGGCACCAATTGTTAATAATAAAATTGTTAAGAACCCAGAGACAATTGCAACTGCAATTCGAATTGGAAATCCAGCATCTTGGGATCAAGCAGTTGCTGCTCAAGTTGGCTCAAAAGGTTTAATTGATTCAGTCACTGATAAAGAGATATTAAGCGCTTATCACCTAGTTGCTGCAAAAGAAGGTGTATTTGTTGAGCCATCGAGTGCGGCGGGAATTGCTGGTTTAATAAAGAAAAAAGCACAGCGGAAACTACCTAAAGGTAAAACAATTGTTGTGACAGTAACAGGCAACGGCCTAAAGGATGTCCAATGGGTATTAAATAAGGCTCCTAAACCTATTGTTATTCCAGTTGATGTTAAACGAGCTGCAAAGGTAATTGGTCTTAAATAATGGCAACGAAACGTGGTTCAAGTGGTTTAACTTTCAAGGCAACCATGGCGCAAATTAGCGTTCCAGCAAGCAGTGCCAACATCGGCCCTGGCTTTGATTGCTTTGGAATTGCGTTAGAGCTTCGTGATCGCTACGCCGCTCAAGTTTTAGATGAACCAATATTTGATGTTGATGTAAGTGGTGAGAGTGCTAATGAGGTTAAGAAGGATGCGAAAAACTTAGTAATTAAAGCGATGATGCATGGTTTTGAACATATGGGTAGCAAGCCAAGAGGCATTGCACTTCGTGCACTTAATGCCATTCCGCATGGTAGAGGGCTTGGTTCTTCAGCTAGCGCAATTGTTGGTGGTTTAGCTTTGGCCCGCTCCCTAGTTTTAACTGGTGAGCAATATATGAGTGATGATGAACTGATCACTTTAGCAACTGAGTTGGAAGGTCATCCTGATAATGTTGCATCAGCATTTTATGGTGGTGCCACTATCGCTTGGATTGAAAATTCAATTGACCAATATGGCAATACTAAGAGTGTTGGCCGAGCCGTTAGTTTGAAAGTTGATGATCGAATTAAAGCGTTGTTACTTGTTCCAGATAATCAACTTTCAACAGCAAAGGCAAGAAAGCTTCTACCCGAAACTATTTCTCACCAAGATGCAGTTCTAAACTCGTCTCGTACGGCTTTACTAGTTCATGCTCTAGCTGAGCGGCCAGATCTTCTATTTACCGCAACGCAAGATTTACTTCATCAAAGTTATCGAGCAAGTGCAATGCCTAAAACTATTTCTCTAGTTGAAAAATTAAGGGGAGCCGGACTTGCTGCGGTTGTCTCCGGTGCCGGCCCATCAGTGATGGTTTTGTATTCAAATAGCGAAGATGAGATTGATCAGGTGGCATCCCTGGCCCCAGGCTTTACCGCGATGAAGTTAGCCGTAGCTAAAACTGGTGTCCAATAGGGGTTTTCCCTAGATTCCTAGGTGTGGTAGATTTATCCCTGTCGGAAAGTGCGACAGATAAATTAGACAAAATCCCAAAAATTAAAACAACTTTTTTTCGGGGTAACCCGCATACGGGTAAAAAAATAAAAGAAAGAATGGCAATATATAAATGGCAGACAAGAAAACCACCAATCGCGCAGACGCGGTTGAGTTAGTGGATATGGCATTAGCTGACCTTAAAAAAGTTGCTGGTCAACTAGGAATTGAAAACGCATCCACCCTTAAAAAAGCAGAGTTAGTCCAATCTATTGGCGACCTGCAGGCCGCGAATCGCGAAGCCGCTAAAAATGAACGAGAGGCTCGTCGTATGGAACGACAGAACAATCGAAATAGTAAAAATAATAATTCAGAGGCCGACGATAGTAATTCTGGCCCAGATAACTCTTCTAATAATTCCGGTAATAGTTATAACGATTCTGAGCGCAGCGATAATATTCGCCGCTTTGGTAACCGAGATAACAATCGAAGAGATCGCGGACGAGATCGTGGACGAGATAGAAACCGTGACCGTGGCCACCGCGAAGAGCGTGAAATTGTTATTGGCCCAGACGATGTATTACTACCAGTAGGTGGCTTACTTGATATTTTAGATAGCTTTGCATTTATTAGAACTGGTGGCTACTTACCATCACCAAATGATGTTTATGTTTCATTGCAGCAGGTTAGAAAATATAGCTTGCGTAAAGGTGATGTAATTACTGGTTCTGTCCGTGAACCTAAAGAGGGTGAGCGCCGTGAGAAATTCAGTGCACTAGTAAAAGTTGAAACTATAAATGGAGTAGAGCCAGATAGTTCAAAAGAGCGAGTTGAATTCTCAAAGCTTGTGCCACTTTATCCGCAAGAGAGATTACGACTTGAAACAGAGCCAAATGTTTTAACTACTCGAATCATCGATTTAATTTCACCAATTGGTAAGGGACAACGTGGTTTAATTGTTTCACCACCAAAAGCTGGTAAGACGATGGTTTTACAATCAATTGCAAATGCAATAACTACTAATAATCCTGAGTGTCACCTAATGGTTGTCTTAGTTGATGAGCGACCTGAGGAAGTTACAGATATGCAAAGATCTGTTAAAGGTGAGGTAATTGCGTCAACATTTGATCGTCCAGCCGATGATCACACCACAGTTGCTGAACTTGCTATTGAACGCGCAAAGAGATTAGTAGAGCTAGGCCATGATGTAGTTGTACTACTTGACTCAATTACTCGCCTAGGACGTGCGTATAACATTGCCGCTCCGGCATCAGGTCGAATCCTTTCCGGTGGTGTTGATTCAGCAGCGCTATATCCACCAAAGAAGTTTTTTGGTGCTGCTCGAAATATTGAAAATGGTGGATCACTTACTATTTTGGCAACTGCATTAGTTGATACTGGTTCAAAGATGGATGAAGTTATCTTTGAAGAGTTTAAAGGGACTGGAAATATGGAGCTTATTCTCAATCGTAAGTTTGCTGATAAGCGTATTTTCCCAGCAGTTGATGTTGTTGCATCTGGAACTCGTAAGGAAGAGATTCTGATGGGAACTGAGGAGCTAAGTATTGTTTGGCGACTTCGCCGAGTTCTACATGCACTTGAGCCGCAACAAGCACTTGAGTTATTACTTGAAAAAATGAAGGGCACGAAGTCCAACGTTGAGTTCTTATTACAGATTCAAAAGACTACAACTGGCGGAGATAGCCCAACAGCTTCTGCTAATAAAGACAGTGCTGAGGCTTAAATAGGCGTAAATTTTGCTCGCTTGTATTTAAGAGTTATTCTTACACCCCTCTAGTACTTCACTAGTCCTACTGGTTCACAGGTTTTCTAAAAAAACTTGATCCAGTAATAATCAAGGAGAAATATGAAGAACGAGATTCATCCACAGTATGTCGAGACTAAAGTAACTTGTGGTTGCGGTGAGGTTTTCACAACCCGCAGCACAAAAGAAAACGGTTCAATTTATGTTGAAGTTTGTTCAGTTTGTCACCCGTTTTATACCGGTAAGCAGAGAATTCTCG
>JBEGQD010000071.1:0-11386 GCA_041181125.1 Actinomycetota bacterium
AAAGTAACTTGTGGTTGCGGTGAGGTTTTCACAACCCGCAGCACAAAAGAAAACGGTTCAATTTATGTTGAAGTTTGTTCAGTTTGTCACCCGTTTTATACCGGTAAGCAGAGAATTCTCGACACAGGTGGCCGTGTAGCTAAATTCCAAGAGCGATTTGGAAAGGCTGACAAGAGCGGCACTAAGTAGTTTTCTTAAAGAGAGCGCACTGAAACATCGAAAGATGTGGTGCGCTCTCTTTTTTAATTTCTAATAAATTATTTCTAGTGAAAGGAGGAACAGATGGAACGGTTTGCAAAGGTAAATGAGTTGTTGAAAGAGTATGAATCACTTGAAGCCCAGATGGCTGATCCATCGATTCACGCCGATCAAAACAAAGCTAGAGCATTAGGTAAAAGGTATGCCGCGCTTGGGCCAGTAATTGCTGGGTACCGAGCATATAAATCTGCTGAAGATGATTTTAATGCTGGCAAAGAGCTAGCTGAAGCTGATCCTACATTTGCATCTGAATTAGCAGCACTTGAGGTGACTAAAAATTCTGCTGCAGAAAGACTTGAAGAGTTATTGCTACCTCGAGATCCAAATGATGATCGAGATGTAATTATGGAGATTAAAGCTGGTGCAGGAGGGGATGAGTCAGCAATCTTTGCTGGAGATTTATTCCGGATGTACTCACGTTTTGCTGAAAAGCAAGGTTGGAAGGTTGAGGTAATCGATACCACGCCAAGTGATATGGGTGGCTACAAAGATATGTCTATCGGTATTAAATCCAAGGGAACTCCACAGCCTGGTCAAACACCGTATGCAAAATTAAAGTTTGAAGGTGGAGTTCATCGAGTTCAGCGAGTTCCAGAGACTGAGTCACAAGGAAGAATTCATACTTCAGCTGCAGGTGTACTGATTTTGCCGGAAGCGGAAGAGATTGATGTTGAAATTAATATGAATGATTTACGTATTGATGTTTATCGATCCTCTGGCCCTGGCGGACAGAGCGTTAACACCACAGATTCTGCGGTGCGAATTACCCACGTTCCAACTGGAATTGTGGTCTCTTGCCAGAACGAAAAGAGCCAGCTACAAAACAAAGAGTCTGCCCTTCGTATTTTACGAGCCCGTATGTTAGCTGCTGCTCAAGAAGAGGCTGAACGTATTGCCTCAGCTGAGCGAAAGAGCCAGGTTAGAACTGTTGATCGTAGTGAACGAATTAGAACCTATAACTTCCCAGAAAACCGTTTAAGTGATCATCGAGTTAATTACAAAGCAAATAATTTAGATGCAGTTATGAATGGTGATTTAGATGCAGTTATTCAATCTTTAATCGATGCAGATCGCACATCAAAACTTGCAGCAGGTAACTCTTGAAAGAGCTGCTAAGAGCAGCATTTTCGCAATTTGAAAAGAATCAAATTGCATTAGTCGATGCTGAGCTTCTGCTTGCACATCTACTTGGAATCTCTCGAAAGCAAATTCATGCCCAAGGCTTTGAGTTACCAGATATCGAGAGAGAGAAGATTGCTGCTGAATACAATGATTTAATTAATCAAAGATTACTTGGTAGACCAGTTCAATACATTACTGGCAGCGCAGCTTTTAGATACTTAGATCTAACTGTTGGCGAGGGAGTATTGATACCTAGGCCAGAGAGTGAGTTAATTGTTGACCGAGTAGTTGGTTATTTGAATTCGTTAACTGATAAAGAGTTAGCCAGTAGCGTGATAGATCTAGGCGCAGGAAGTGGGGCACTAAGTATTGCAATCGCATCCGAGACGGCCTTAAAGGGATTAAAGGTAAGTGTAGTTGCAGTAGAAAAATCACCAGAGGCTGCAGTTTGGCTAAATAAAAACATTAGCAAGTATGACCTACCAATTAGAGTTGTAGTAGAAGATGTTAAAACCGCTCTTCCTGAGGTTAAAGCAGATGTGGTGGTAGCAAATCCACCCTATATACCTAATCACGAAAAACTTCCTATTGAGGTAGAAAACTTTGAGCCAGAGATAGCGCTGCGTGGTGGTGCAGTTGATGGCATGGAAATTCCAAAATTGTTTATTGATGCTGCAGCTAGATTATTAAAATCTGGTGGATTTTTTATTACAGAGCACCACCAGATGCAATCTAAGCTTATAGCTAAAGCGATGATTGAAAACTTTACCTCAATTCAAACTCACTCAGACTTAGCAGGCAGAGATCGATTCACAACTGGCAGGCGCAAGTAATCATGGCCAAACGTATTAGCCTTACTAATATTAATGATGAAAAATTTAATGAGGCTGTTGATACTGCAGTTAGGTATCTAGTTGCAGGTGAGGTAATAGTTGTTGCCGCCGAGCACGGCTATGTTTATTTAGCAGATGCCTTTGATAAGGATGCAGTCAAAGCAATTCATATACTTCGCGGAAATCAAAATGGAACTTTGACCCAAGTATTCATTGGAGATAAAAGGGTATTAGGCGGTATCACAACAGTATTAACAAGTGAACAAAATAATCTACTTGATAATTTCTGGCCTGGTTTGTTATCAGTAACTATGAAATCGCAACCAACCTTAAGTTGGGATTTAGGCGATGGGCGAAGATTAGGAAAGGTCAATGTTCGAATACCAAGCCGAAAGTTTTTAACAGCTGTGCTATCTAAATCTGGCCCGCTTGCCGTTTCATCTGTTGCAATAGCTGGCAAATCTGCTGTCTTAGATTTAGCGATGATGCCAATTTATGAAAGTGATGTGGGCGCAATATTTGATGAAGGTGTATTGAATGCCGGTCCTTCCTCAACCTGGATTGATATCTCTGAGAATGTGATCACAGTTGTGCGAGAAGGCTCGATCTCGCTTGAGCAACTACGAGCGAAGGCTCCTTCAATTTCCACCGTTAACCTTTAGGCTTAGCGCTATGTCCCAATTTGAAAAATACTATGGCCCAGATTTCAACGCGCTTGAGAGGCAAGATCCAGAAATTGCATCAGTTTTAATCTCTGAGTTAGATCGCCAACGACAAGATTTGCAGTTAATTGCTAGTGAAAATTTTACATCCGCTGCAGTTTTAGCAACTATGGGATCAACACTTTCAAATAAATACGCCGAGGGATATCCAGGTAAGCGGTATTACGGTGGCTGCGAAGAGGTCGATAAGGTTGAAGTAATTGGAAATGCGCGTGCAAAACAATTATTTGGTGCGGAGCATGCAAATTTGCAACCACACTCTGGCGCAAGTGCAAATGTTGCCGTCTATCAAGCATTTACTAAACCAGGTGACACAGTTCTAGCCATGTCATTGCCACATGGAGGACACTTAACACATGGCTCCAAGGTTAATTTTTCTGGCAAATGGTTTAACGTAGTTTCATATGGAGTTAGAGAAGATAATGAGTTAATTGATTATGACCAACTGCGAGATCTTGCAATTGAACATAAACCAAAGATGATTTGCTCAGGAGCGACCGCATATCCAAGCTTGATTGATTTTGAAAAGGTGCGCCAGATTTGTGATGAGGTTGGCGCAATTATGTGGGTTGATGCTGCCCACTTTATTGGGTTAGTTGCCGGCAAGGCAATTCCATCACCAGTTCCATATGCAGATGTTGTTTCATTCACTACACATAAAGTATTGCGTGGACCTAGAGGCGGAATGATTTTATCTAAGGAAAAGCATGCGGCAGCTATTGATAAAGCTGTCTTCCCAGGCATGCAAGGTGGACCGATTATGAGTGCAGTGGCAGGTAAAGCGGTGGCGCTTAAAGAGTGCGCAACTGTTGAATACCAAAATTATGCAAAAAAAGTTATTGAAAATTGCCAAGCATTAGCTAAAGATCTTGAGACAGAAGGAATGCGGGCTGTATCTGGTGGCACACAAACCCACTTAGCTTTAATCGATATCAGATCAACTGGAGTAAATGGCAAAGTTGCCGATGAAAGATGTGGTGCTTCTGGCCTATCCCTTAATAAGAATTCAATTCCATACGATCCAGAGTCTCCTTCGGTGACAAGTGGAATTAGAGTTGGAACAGCAGCGACAACTACTCAAGGAATGGGTAAAAGTGAGATGAAACTGATTGCTAAATTTATTGCTCGGGCAATTAAAGATGGCGCAGATGAAGGTAAGGCAAAGGCAATTAAAGCTGAGGTTCATCAACTGACTAAGAATTTTCCTGTTTATCCTGAGCCTAAAAACTAACTAGCAATGCGTGAGTATCTAGTAACAGTTTTGCTCGCAGCAATTATTACCTACCTGATTACTCCACTGGTTAGAGATTTAGCAATTAAATCTGGCGCAGTAACAGCAATACGTTCACGCGATGTCCATATCGAACCTACGCCACGATGGGGCGGACTTGCGATGTGGCTTGCTATGGCACTTACATTAGTAATTGCTAACTATCTACCCTTAGTGCATAAATCATTTGGTCAAGATGCCACCGGAATCTTCTTAAGTGGCAGCTTTATTTTATTTTTAGGAATGCTTGATGATCGATTTGATTTAGACCCAGTTACAAAGTTTGCTGGCCAAGCACTTGCCGCTGGTATTTTGCTAATCTATGGAGTTCAAATACTTTGGTTACCGATTAATGGAATTACCACACTGCCAACCAATATTGGGCAGCTATTAACCGTTCTATTTGTAATGGTAGTCATCAATGCAATTAACTTTGTTGATGGCTTAGATGGCTTAGCCACTGGCATAGTGATGATTTGCGCTGCATCTTTTTTTGCATTCTCATATTTGTTAACGGTAATTAATGGTTTAAACCGAGCAGGTGCACCATCCTTAATTACCGCAGTTGTAATTGGGCTATGCCTTGGATTTTTGCCACACAACTTTCATCCGGCTCAAATCTTTATGGGTGATTCCGGAGCGATGTTTTTGGGTCTATTGATTAGTGCATCTGCAATTACTTTAACCGGCCAAGTAGATGCATCAGCTATCACCGAAGAAAATGGTGGCACGGCCCTGCTGCCACTGCTACTTCCATTTACGATCCTGGCTATTCCATTAATAGATTTTATGATGGCTATCTTAAGAAGAGTAAAGGCTGGTCGTTCGCCATTTGCCGCCGATCGCGAACATCTTCATCACAGAATTATGCGACAGGGAATTAGCCAGCAACGAACAACAATTATTTTATATCTTTGGACTGCGATGTTTGCGCTTCCAACTGTAATTGCTGCATTTGTGCCTATCTGGATAGCACTCATATCTGGGGTTGCAATATTTCTACTTTCATTGCTTGTTATTAAGAGTAATAAGAAATTAGTTTCAAATGGTTGATAAACAAAGTAGTGATACTCAACTATGGCAGGGTGCAATTTTGCCAGCCACTAGCATTGCCGTTCTTGCAACCACAGCATTAACTTTTATAAATGGCAAAGCGGGTTTAATAGGAAGTGCATTAGCTTCTTTCACAGTAATTATATTTTTTAGCGTTCATCTTTTAGTTGCAAGAGTTTCAAGAAACTTAGATCCATTGGCAACTATGGCCCTTGCTATGTTCTCCTACTTTGCGAAGGTAATTTTGATGGGCGCTTTTTTACTTCTTGTAACCAAATTTACCGATCGGAGCACAGTTGATCGGGGTAGTTTTGCCATCTGCGCAATCTTGATTACCATGGCGTGGTTATTTGGTGAGATTCGCAGCTTTATGAAGTTGCGTTTTCAAATGCCACTGCCTAGAAAAGAGGGGGATAAGTAATGAGTCGCAAAGGTTCAAACAATGATGATTTAAGTAACTCCCAAAATGAAGAAAATGCCCTGTGGTCAATTGTTGGCTACCTACTTTCAGGATTATTAATTTGGGGTGGTATCGGCTGGGGATTTGATCAATGGCTTGGAACGACCTACTGCCTACTAATCGGCCTGCTGCTTGGAGCCGGGGCCTCGATCTATTTAGTGTGGCTGCGATTTGGACGCGATTAAAATCACCACTGGCCGTCAAACTGGCGTAAGTGCAACTTGTAAGGGCCGGCAGATTTCGCTCTAACCGACAATACCTAATAGGGTTTCGCCCGTAGCCGTTATTTCCCGCCGGCTCAGTTTTTAGAAGTAAGTAGATTTACCGAAACTAACATTTGGAGATTTAAGTGGGTGTGCTACTAGCAGAGGAGGGTGGTTTTAAACCACCATCAACCGCTGACTTTGAATTACCACCAGTATTTGGTGACAATCCTTATACAACCAAACCAATATTTTTAGTTTTTTTCTCGGTAATTTTAATCTCAGTCTTTTTCATACTTGCATCCCGCAAAGCAGCCGTGGTGCCAAGCAAGCTTCAATTTGCCGGAGAATCAATCTACGGCTTTGTTAGAAATGATTTGGCGCGAGATGTAATTGGTCATGAGTTCATGCGATTTGTACCGTACTTGTTTACGTTATTTACATTTATTTTAACTAATAATCTTTTTGGAATTGTTCCATTTTTGCAATTTCCAGCGATGTCTAGAGTGAGCTTTCCATATGTATTGGCTCTCTTTACCTTTGTAATTTTTCATTATGTGGCGATCAAACATAAGGGTTTAATTGCATACCTAAAAGAGATCATGTTTATGCCAGGTGTTCCAAAGCCGGTCTATATCCTGCTTACCCCAATTGAGGTTGCAACTTATTTCTTGGTAAGACCATTAACACTTTCACTTCGTTTATTTGCAAATATGTTCGCCGGCCATCTACTCCTGTTGGTTTTCATATTAGGAGGAGAACACCTTTTGCAAGGTGTAATTGGGCTCAAACTGGTCTCACCCTTTGCCTTTGCCTTCGGAATTGGACTTACATTTTTTGAGTTTATGGTCCAATGCCTACAGGCATATATCTTTACCCTGTTGACCGCCCTCTATATAGCGGGTGCGTTAGCGGATGAGCACTAAAAGAAGAAAAATAAATAAACCACCAATAAAAGAAAGAAGGAAAAGAAAATGACAGGCACACTCAACCTGGTCGGTTATGGCCTATCTGCAATCGGACCTGCAATCGCAACTGGCATGATCTTCGCTGCTTATATCAGCGGCGTTGCACGTCAACCAGAGGCACGTTCTGTACTGCAGCCGATCGCATTCCTAGGTTTCGCACTTGCTGAAGCTTTGGCATTGTTCGGTCTAGTTCTAGCTTTCGTCCTCTAACTAAAGCCAGATTAGATAGATAAAGATGTCTACCGTTAACTTTATTAAGTTGGCAGCTGGTGAAGGTGCTAACCCCTTAATTCCACACACCGCGGAGTTGGTTGTTGGCTTTATTGCATTTTCATTGCTCTTCTTGGTTCTGCGTTCCAAAGTTGTGCCAATGTTTGAAAAGGCGTTTGCAGAGCGAACCGAAGCAATTCAAGGTGGAATGGAAAAAGCTGAGCGAGCACAGCGTGAGGCTGAGCGAGCACTTGCCCAGTACACAACTCAATTAAATGAAGCTCGTGGTGAAGCACAAAAGATTCGTGAAGATGCCAGAGTGCAAGGCGCGGCAATTATTGAAGATCTGCGCACAAAGGCAGCAGAAGAGGCAGCGAGAATTACTGCAGCAGCTACCGCCTCAATTGAAGCAGAGCGTCAACAAGCAGTCACCGCACTTCGCAATGAGGTTGGTGCACTTGCAACAGAACTTGCCGGAAAGATTGTCGGAGAAGCTTTAGATGACCAGGTCCGTCAATCACGGATTGTTGATCGCTTTATTGCAGATCTGGAGAAGAGTAAGTAATCATGAAGATATTAGGTGGCTCCAGCAGAGCATCTGTAATTACGCTGCAAAAATCACTTGCTGAAGCGATAGGTAAGAAATCAGCAGCTGAGGCCACCGCATTTGCATCTGATTTATTTACAATACTTACAGTTCTAAGTAACTCAATTGGAGTACGCAGAGCATTAACCGATAACGCCCGTGATGTCAGCGCTAAAGCTGAGTTAATCTCTAATTTATTTGGTAAAAATATTGGATCCTCCGCTCAAGATTTACTCGCAAAGGCCTCATCACTTAGATTTTCAACTCCTGGTGAGTTAGCCGATGCCATCGAACACTTAGCGGTTGAGGCAGAGGCTGCTGCTGCTGAGAAAAATAATGAGCTAGACAAGCTTGAGAGTCAATTATTTGATTTCACTAGAGTATTAGTTGCAAATCCAGGGCTGCGCCAAGCACTTAACACCTCTTCTGATACCGATGCCAACAAGGTTGCATTACTAGAATCAATTGTTAAATCAAAGTATGCCAATTCAACTGTTAATTTACTAAGAAGAGTTGTTTTATTGCGCAGGGGCAGAAATATTGATGCCACATTAGCTGCTTATTTTCACTATGTTTCAACCCGAAAAAATCGCCTCGTAGCACATGTTAAAACCGCTGTTGCACTTACCGATGCTCAACAAAGCAAGTTAATCACAGCCCTGTCAAAACAAATGGGTAGAGATGTTCATATAAATATTGAGATAGATCCAAAGGTTTTAGGTGGCATCTCTATTAGATATGCCGATGATGTAATTGATGGCACCATGGTTAGTCGTTTAGCAGAAGCGGGCAGAGCGCTCGTAAGTTAGCTTTAACAGGTACGAAAGTATCTGTTATTTAAAGAGAGAAGAGAGAGAAGATGGCCGAAGTTACTATCCGCCCCGAAGATATTCGGGATGCACTGGCAAAACATGTCGCTGCATACAAACCAGGTGCTGCTGTTAAGGATGAAATCGGTAGCGTAACCGAGGCAGGTGATGGCATCGCTCGAGTTGAAGGTTTGCCATCGACTATGACCAATGAGTTATTAAAGTTTGAAAATGGCACATTAGGACTAGCGCTGAACTTAGATGTTCGCGAAATCGGTGTGGTTATTTTAGGTGAGTTCACTGGGATTGAAGAAGGAACAACTGTTCGCCGGACTGGAGAGATTCTCTCTGTTCCAGTTGGTGATGGTTTCCTAGGACGTGTAGTTGATGCACTTGGCCGGCCAATTGATGGCAAGGGTGAGATCAAAGCTGAAACAACTCGCGCCCTTGAAATTCAAGCACCATCTGTAGTGCAACGCCAACCAGTTAAAGAGCCAATGCAAACTGGCATTAAAGCGATTGACTCGATGACTGCAATCGGCCGCGGTCAACGTCAATTAATTATTGGTGATCGCCAGACTGGTAAGACTGCGATTGCAGTTGACACAATCATTAACCAATTAGAGAACTGGAAGAGTGGGGATCCAAAGAAGCAGGTTAAATGTATTTATGTTGCGATCGGTCAAAAGGGTTCAACTATTGCCTCCGTTAAGGGCGCACTAGAAGAGGCTGGCGCGATGGCTTACACCACAATTGTGGCAGCTCCTGCATCGGACCCGGCTGGATTCAAATACTTAGCTCCATACACCGGTTCATCAATTGGTCAGCACTGGATGTATAAGGGACAACATGTATTAATTGTCTTTGATGATCTATCAAAACAAGCTGAGGCTTATCGTTCAGTATCGCTGTTGCTAAGGCGCCCACCGGGTCGCGAGGCATATCCTGGAGATGTTTTCTATTTACACTCACGTTTACTAGAGAGGTGCGCCAAATTATCTGATGATTTAGGTGGCGGCTCTATGACAGGTCTACCAATCATCGAAACTAAAGGTAATGATGTATCAGCATTTATTCCGACCAACGTTATCTCTATTACCGATGGTCAGTGCTTCCTTGAGACAGATCTATTTAACGCAGGTGTTCGTCCTGCGATTAACGTAGGCATCTCAGTATCACGTGTTGGTGGATCTGCTCAGACTAAAGCGATAAAGAAAATTGCTGGCCGTCTACGTCTTGATCTTGCGCAGTTTAGAGAGCTTGAAGCATTCGCAGCATTTGGTTCAGATCTAGATGCAGCATCAAAGGCACAACTAGAACGTGGTGCTCGAATGGTTGAATTACTAAAACAAGGTCAGTACTCACCATTTTCAGTAGAGCGCCAAGTAGCATCTATTTGGGCGGGAACTACCGGCAACATGGATTCAATTCCAGTTCCAGATATTCGCCGCTTTGAAAATGAGTTCTTAGATTTTATTGCTCGCGAACGCAAGCAAATTTTTGATGTAATTTCAACAACACGTGAGCTATCAGATGACACCGTTAAATCACTGGAAGAGGCAATTACAACATTTAAAACTCAGTTTAAATCATCGGTAGCACCAGCTGTTAATGAGAAAAAAGCTGATGCATTAACCGGTGAAGATAATGAGCAAATTACCCGTCAAGTTCCGGCTAAGAAATAAGAGAAAGAAGAGAAGCAAATGGGTGCCCAACTTCGTATTTACCGCCGCCGTATGCGGTCGGTAAAGGCGACTAAGAAGATAACAAAAGCGATGGAGCTAATCTCAGCCTCTCGCATTGTTAAGGCGCAACAAAAGGTTGCCGCCTCATCTCCTTATGCCAACGAGTTAACCCGGGCAGTCACAGCCGTTGCATCTTTATCCTCTACCAATCACCCATTAACTACCGCGTCCGCTAATCCAAAGCGGGCTGCAGTTCTAATAATTACCGCAGATAGAGGTATGGCAGGTGCGTACTCAAATGCTGCAATAAAGGAGGGTGATCAACTAGTAGCACTGCTGCAATCGCGTGGCCTGGAGGTAAACCCATATTTGGTGGGAAGAAAAGGTATTAACTTCTATAAGTTTAGAAATCGAAAAATCACAGCCTCTTGGAGTGGTTTCTCTGATAATCCAACTTATGCCCATGCCAAAGAGGTATCGGATGCATTAATTAATGCATTTATTGCAGATGCTCAGACCGATACTAATGGCGTTGATGAATTACACATTATTTATACCGAGTTCAAATCAATGATTACTCAAACTCCAGATGCAAAGCGGATGCTTCCGCTTGAGGTTGTGGAGTCAACTGCTGCGGCAACTATTTTGCCGATGTATGAATTCGAACCTAATGCCGGTGAGGTGCTTAATGCATTACTACCTCGCTACATACAGGCTCGAGTATTTAATGCGATGCTTCAATCTGCAGCTAGTGAACACGCAGCAAGGCGTCGCGCTATGAAATCAGCAACTGACAATGCTGATGAACTAATTAAGTCGCTTACCCGACTTGCAAATGCGGCTCGTCAGGCCGAAATTACCCAAGAGATCAGTGAAATCGTAGGCGGCGCAGATGCGCTCGCTTCAGCTAGCACAGGGAGTGAATAATGTCAGTTAAAACAGCAACCGGAAGAGTTGCCCGTGTAATTGGACCGGTAGTGGATATTGAGTTTCCAGCCGATGCAATGCCGGCCATATTTAATGCGTTAAATATTGATGTCACATTGGGGGGTGAGACTAAGAAGTTAACACTTGAGGTCGCCCAACACATTGGTGACAATCTAGTGCGCGCAATCTCCATGCAACCAACTGACGGCATGGTGCGCGGTGCAACAGTTACCGATACTGGAAGTGCGATCTCAGTTCCAGTTGGAGATGTAACAAAGGG
>JBEGQD010000072.1:0-7751 GCA_041181125.1 Actinomycetota bacterium
TACCAAACTTTCAGGATGCAGAGATTTTCATTTGTGGACCAGAGGCATTGGTCTCAACTGTTAAAGCGGCCGCTAAGAAAGCTGGAATTCCAAAAAATCGATTCCATGATGAGGCATTTGCCTTCCATGGCGAGTGAAAAGGTAAAAAATGTTTAGAAGAGCGGTAATGATAATTACCGGTACTGCAACAGCTGTTACTGGTGTTTTGGTTTACCAACCACCAAAGTTAAGTTCAGTCGCAACTAGCTCAAAGCCAATTCCTGATGCCCCTGCACCAACTCAAAGTAATAACTCGCCAAGTACTAAACCATCAAACAAACCAACCGCTAAGCCATCTACTACACCTTTACCCTCAAATCCATCAAGTAAAACAACTCCTACGCCAACTCCAACTTCGAAAACAACATTAGTCTCAGGTGTTTTTGCTGGAAATACTATTCAAACTCAATTTGGGCCGGTGCAGGTAGAAATTACGGTTAAAGATGGTGTCATTACTAGCTCGAAAGCTTTGCAATATCCAAATGGTGATAGAAGGTCACTTTCTATTTCTCAGCAAGCTATTCCATACCTAAATGAACAAACTCTTGGTGTAGTAGATGCCTCACAGGTTCAAGGAGTAAGCAGAGCAACCTATACTTCAAATGGCTGGCGCCACTCATTACAATCTGCATTATCGAAAGCAGGCCTTTAAATGAAGCGGATTTTATTGATAGCGATTCCACTTGCACTATTTGTCGGCTTCTTATTTGTTAAGCCACCAGATCTTAATGCCCAAAATACAACAGTTGTTAGCAAATCTGATAAGGGCACATCAGATGCAACAACAACTAGTAAACCTGGGATAATTAGTAAACCAAATAGTGGTAAAGCACCTGTTATCAATGGTGAAAATGAGCGCGAAGATCACGATGAGAATTCTAAAAAGCATAGAGAAAAGCCAAGATACACAGGTCACGATGATGATGACTACGATGATTAATCTGAAGTAATTAATTATGGCCAACATTCAACATGAGAATGTATGGGGTACAGTTGTAAGTATTGAATCAGAAAATTTAAATCTCTCCTATAAACCTCAAATTGAATTTCTTCACAAAATAGACCAAATATTTTCAACATATATTCAAAACTCTGAAGTGTCTAAACTACGCACCAATCAAATTCAAATACAAGAGTGTGATCCGATGTTGATTCAAATTTGGCAGCTATCTTTAAGCGCCAGGGAGTTAACAGATGGTGCATTTGATCCATGGGCAGTCGCCGGCGGTTTTGATCCATCTGGCTATGTGAAGGGTTGGGCAGCTGATGAAATTTGTAATCAATTACAAATTTTGGGTGCAAAGCATATCCAGGTAAATGCCGGTGGCGATATCTCACTTCGCGGCGGCTCATCAAATCAAAAACCATGGCAGATAGGCGTTGCCCATCCACAACTTCCAAATGAGATCTCAAAGGTATTTCAAATTACAGATGGCGCAATAGCAACTAGTGGAACATCTGAGCGAGGTGATCACATTATCGATCCGCAGAGTAAAACAATTGCCGTTGGGGCTAGATCTGCAACAGTAGTAGGGCCAGATGGGGGATTAGCAGATGCTCTTGCTACTGCGTTGATAGTTGCTGGTCGGGATGGTGCAAAATGGTTTACCAAGAGTGAATTAGAAAAGTACTCCTGCTGGGTAGTTGATCGTCATAAAGATACGACCTGGGAAATTGTTAAATAACTTATTTATTTAAAAATATCTTGTATTGCACCCTATCTGTGATTGCAACTTTGTCATATAACTTTCGAGCGGTTTCATTATCGGGTGCGGTAGTCCAATAAAGTCGCTTAGAACCTTTTGCACTAGCAATCTCCTCTACAGCTTTAATTAAAGCTCGTCCAACTCCACTCTTTCGATTTTTTGGATCAACATATAAATCTTCTAAGTAGCAAAAATCTTCGACCTCCCAGGTACTTGGGCGCCAGATGTAGTGGGTAAAACCGACGATTTTGTTATCAACTTCAGCAACTAAGCCCTTGATATTAAACTCCGAGTTTAGGCGTTTCCAAGTTAATTCAAATTGCGCATCAGATAAAGAAGATTTGTAAAAAACAATATACTCTTTAAATAACTCAAGCCAGCGCTCTTTGTCGCCTAATTCGATCGGACGAATTTTGATTGACATGAACCAACCCTACTCTAGATCTATTCTCAGAAGAGAACTTAATGTATAGGCTCTATCCATGACCGTCTTAGTATTTGGCAGCTTAAATTTAGATTTAGTTACCTACGCCGATAAATTACCGGCGATTGGTGAAACTATTATTGGTGAAAAACTTCTTAGGTTTCCTGGTGGCAAGGGCTTAAATCAAGCAATAGCGGCGCGTAGAGCCGGTGCTGAGGTTTTGATGGTTGGCTCAATTGGAAATGACTCTGATGGAGATTATTTATTTGATATTTTAAAGAGTGAAAGTATTGGTTCTAAATTTATTACCAAAACTGCAGAGCAAACTGGAATTGCAGTTATTGAGGTGTCAAAAAGTGGGGAAAATAGAATAATTATTATTGCTGGTGCTAACTCTAAAACTAGATTTTTAGATGAGATACTAACTAGTTCGCCCTCAGTAACTGTGGCGTTAGCCCAATTAGAAACACCAATTGATGAGGTTGCTAAGTTCATTCATAAGAGCAAAGCAGCTGGAAAAATAACTATTTTAAATCCAGCGCCAATTCAAAAACTTGATGAACATTTACTCGAAGATACCGACTATTTAATTGCAAATGAGACCGAAGCATCGTTTTTAGTAGGCAACTCTGTTGAAACTTTGAGTAAAGATGAGGCAAATGCGATAGCAAAACAATTACAAAAAAGTGGTGCGAAAAAAATAATAATCACACTAGGTGCGCAAGGAAGTATTTATTTAGATCATGAAAAGAGCTTATTTACCCCTGCATATAAAGTGAATGCGGTGGACACTACGGCAGCCGGAGATGCTTTTTGTGGGGCATTTGCCACCGCTATTTCTCAAGGTCGACCAATTGAGTATGCACTCGACTTTGCTTCAGCAGCGGGAGGGTTAGCTGCAACTAAGGCGGGGGCGGTTCCATCCATTCCAAGCCAGCAACAAATATTGTCAATGATTACATCTTTAGACTAGGTTTTAATCATGATCAGGAACGGAATTTTGCACCCGCAGATCGCCTCACTACTTGCCAGATTTAGGCACATGAATTCAATTGCAATTGTTGATGGACCATTTCCAACCTATCCAGGCGTTGAGACAATTGAATTGGCTATCACCATGGGCTCGCCAACAATTCCACAGGTTCTTGATGAAATTCTGCCATTTCTAGATGTCACTTCTCTAGTTTTAGCAAATGAGTTTGAAGAAAAGGTTGACAAGCAAACAGTTGAAAAATATATAACACACCACAAAGCAATTCCTACGACAAAGGTTGCTCATTCTGAGTTTAAGAAATTAGTTGGACAATCTCTAGGAGTAATTCATACCGGTGATGGCGTTCCGTATAGTTCAGTAATCTTAAGGTCTGGTTTCTAAAATTATGAAGAAAAAAGCTAGCGATATCTGCATTGGTGTAATTGGCGCTGGAATTATGGGCAGCGGCCACGCACTTTACATATCAGAGAGTGTTAAGGGTGCTCGAGTAGCTGGTATTTATGATGCAAATGCAATCGTTGCAAAAAAAGTTGCCAGTCAGGTAAAAAAAGCTAGTAGTTATCCTGTTGCCGTATTTAACTCTATTGAGAGTTTGTTAGCAGATAAAAACATAACAGCAGTAATTATTGCCTCACCAGATCACCTTCATGCCGAACATCTTTCTAAGGCATTGAGTGCCGGTAAAGATGTGCTCTGTGAGAAACCGCTTGCTTCAAATGATTCTGATGCTAAAAAAGTGGCACAAATTGCAAATAAATCTAAATCGATAGTTGGCATTGGATTTATGCGTAGATTTGATCCAGCTTATTTAGAACTCAAACGAGTAATACGTGGTGGGAAATATGGAAAAGTTTTACAAATTCGCTGTACTTCAAGAAATGTTAGCTCACCAACAGCGACTACTTCTATGTTGCTTACAAATGTTGCAGTCCATGAGGTTGATGTCATTAGATGGTTGTTAGAGGAAGAAATTAAGTCAGTAAATGTGAATTTAACTAAGGTTACCTCAAAGGCAAATTCAAAACTTTTAGATCCAATATCGGTAAATTGTTATACCTCATCTGGCGTCTTAGCGACTATTGATATTTGTGCAAATAGCACCTACGGCTACGAAGTAGGTATGGAGGTCATTACCGAAAAAGCTTCACTTGTAATTGAAAATCTAGGGGATTTAACAATTGTTAAAGATTTTTATCTACCAAATCGAAAATCTGGAAGGTTGCATAAAGATTGGATGGGCCGGTTTAAGCCAGCTTATATAGCTGAACTAAATGCATTTGTTGAGTCCATTAAAAAGAGAAAGCTTCATCCAAACTTTGCAACTGCAAATGATGGTTTAGCTGCCAGTATTGCATGTGGACTGGGCGTAAAGAGTTTGCCCCGTCACCATCGTTGATTAGATTTACCCTCTATTAAACGTTTGTAAGCTTGTTTGACCTCAGAATCTTCACTAATACCAGAGACTGCAACCTCCCAAAAAGCACCACCCTCTGTCCATTTTTCTGCATCTGTATCAATTACTAACACCGATACTCCAGGTAAATCCTTTGCAGCACTAAACTCTGCTGCCAAATTTTCAATTGTAACTTTTACTGATCTAGCACCAAGTGATTTAGCATGAGAAACAAAATCAACTTTAAATGGTGTCTTAAGATCTGAATCATTAAACATTGTTCGATAACTCTTTGATCCATTTGAAACCTGCAACCGTTGGATTACAGCAAACCCAAGGTTGTCGCAAAGAATATAAATAAGCGAGTCGCCGTTATTTACTGCAGATAATATTTCACTGTTTAGCATTAGGTAAGAGCCATCACCAACCATAGAAATAACTTTTCCTTTGCTTCCAGATTGCTTTAGGGCAATTGCAGCACCCCAAGCACCTGCTACCTCATACCCCATACATGAGTAGCCATACTCGCAATCAAAAGAGTCAAGACTCTTACTTAACCAATTATTGTTTAACTCACCAGGTAAGCCACCAGCTGCGGTAAGCACATAATCTGATGGCGAAGCTGCATTATTAATAGTCGCTACCACTTGGGCATATGAGGGTAGATCAGGTTTATTACTAATTCGTTTTTCAATATTGCTCTTCACCATTTGTTGCGTGGAAGCACGCTTAGCTGACCAACTTGAATCGGATTTATATCCAGCCAATTTGCTATGTAACTCTAAAATACTCTCTTTAGCATCACCAATTAGTGCAATTGAACTTCGCTTTGTTGCGTCAAAGCGAGCGGTATTAATTGAAACTATTTTGCTTACCGGATTTTTAAATATTGTCCAAGATCCAGTTGTGAAATCTTGCAACCTAGTACCGATTGCAATAATTAGATCAGCTTCTTCGGCTAATGCATTTGCGGGATCACAGCCAGTTACTCCTACTGGACCACACCAGGATGGATCTGTAGCAAGTAGTGAAGATTTACCAGCTACGGTTTCAACAACTGGAATTTCAAAAGTTTTTGCAAAATCAGATAACTCCTGATGTGCCTTGCTATATCGAACACCGCCACCAGCGATTATCAACGGTTTTTTCGATTTCTTAATTGCATCGGCAGCATTATTTACTGAGTTTGAATCTGCTCTCTGCCGCCTAATTTCATGAACTACCTCTTTGAAGAAATCATCTGGAAACTCATAGCTTTCAACCTGAACATCTTGTGGTAATCCTAAAAATACTGGTCCGCAATCTGCCGGATCTAATAAAGTATGAACTGCATTTGGCAGAGAAGTAAGCAGTTGCTCTGGTTTAGTTATTCGATCCCAATATCTGGTAACTGACTTAAACGAGTCGTTCACAGTTGTAGTTGGTGAATCAAAGTGCTCAACCTGCTGCAATACTGGATCTGGCTTTCGAGATTGAAAAGTATCACCAGATAAAATTAATAATGGCAAACGATTTGCCATGGCAACACCAGCAGCAGTAACAACATTTGTTGCTCCAGGTCCAATTGAAGTGGTAACAATTCCGCATTGAGTTCTAAGTTGCGCCTTACTAAATCCAACCGCTGCTAATGCCATGCCTTGCTCATTTTGACCTTTAATTGTTGGCATATCTTTGCGGTATCGCTCAAGTGCATCACCAATACCTAATGCATTACCGTGACCAAAAATTGCAAAAGCAAATGGGAAAAAAGGCTTGACTTGACCACCACTTCTAATCTTTTGGGCGCTTAGATACTTAATTAAGGCCTCTGCAGTAGTGTATTTCATATTCCTACTCTATCTAGTAATCCAACTTTGTGAAACAATACTTATATGAAATCTTTTTATTCAAGAATAGCTTCGGCTCCAATATCTTGGGGAATATGCGAAGTGCCTGGTTGGGGAAAAATGCTGCCAACAGATCGAGTTTTATCTGAGATGAATAATTTAGGGCTGCCAGCAACCGAGTTAGGAGCCCCTGGATTTCTTCCTAGTCAAGCAAATGAGATTTCTGAAAAATTAGATGAATTTGGTATGAGTTTAATCGGTGGATTTACTCCGGTCGTTGTTCACGATAAAAATCAAAACCAAGAAACTTTAAGTCAAGTTAAGAAAACAGCTGAATTATTTAAAAAAACAGGAGCAACTCATCTAGTTTCATCACCGGTATATACCTGGAATTGGGATACACCTAAGCCCCTTTCTAGCGATGAATATAAAAATATGTTCAACATGTTTTCTCAGATAGATAAAATTTGTGAAGATTATGGTTTAACAAATGTATTACACCCACATCTTCAAACTACAGTTGAATCTAAAGATGAAATTGAGCGAGTACTAGATGGTTGTGATGTTAAGTGGTGTTTAGACACCGGGCATATGGCAATTGGCGGGGTAGATATTGTTGAGTTTGCAAAAAATGCTGCAGATCGAGTTGGACATGTGCATCTTAAGGATGTGGATCTTTCAAAGGCAGCACCAGTATTAGCAAGAAAAGAGTCGATTATGGCTGGGGTGCAGAAAGGTTTGTTTACACCTCTTGGCTCCGGAGATGTTCCAATTGCGCAGGTGATTGAAGTATTAGAGGGTGCCGGCTATCAAGGTTGGTACGTGATTGAGCAAGATTGTGCAATAACTGGAGAATTACCGGCAGAAGGCTCCGGACCCGCGCTTATGATGAGCAAATCTATGGATTACTTAAAATCTTTGGCAATAAGTTAGATTAATCAATAATGGTTGAAGAAAATATAGATGTAATAACGGTTGGTCGAATTAGCCTAGATTTCTATGCAAATGAGTCAAATGTAGGTTTTGATAAGGTTAAAACCTTTACCATGTCAATCGGTGGTAGCCCGACCAATGTTGCAATTGCAGCCTCTCGGCTCGGTAGCAAAAGTGCACTAGTAACCAATATTGGTAACGACTCGTTTAATGATTACGTTATTTCAAAGCTAAAAGAGTTTAAGGTAAATACTGATTTTATAGAAGTCGATCAAACTGAGTTTACTCCTGCAGTTTTTGCGGCAATGGATGATCCCTTTAATCCATCAATGTTCTTCAATCGAGCAAAAAGTGCCCCAGATACTAAGGTTGAAAAATCTAGATTAGACGATGAATTAGTTAAAAAAGTAAAAGTATTTTGGATTTCAGCATGTGC
>JBEGQD010000073.1:0-25812 GCA_041181125.1 Actinomycetota bacterium
CAGCCTCTAAATCTTTTAATACCTGTACTAACCACCAAGTACCTTCGCGGCATGGCGTGCATTTGCCACAGGATTCATGTTTGTAAAACTCTGTCCAACGAAGTACCGCTCTAACTACACAAGTAGTTTCATCAAATATTTGTAATGCTTTTGTACCGAGCATTGAGCCAGCAGCAGATACACCTTCGTAATCAAGTGGTACATCTAAATGTGCATCAGTGAAAATCGGTGTTGATGATCCACCAGGAGTCCAAAACTTTAACTTGTGTCCGTTGCGAATACCGCCAGAGATTTCAAGTAATTGACGCAGGGTAATTCCAAGTGGTGCTTCAAATTGACCAGGATTATTTACATGCCCTGAGAGTGAGTAGAGAGTAAAGCCTTTGCTCTTCTCAGTTCCCATCGCGCTAAACCAGGCCACACCATTATTAATAATTGCAGGCACAGATGCGATTGATTCGACATTATTTACCACAGTTGGTTTTGCATACAAACCGGCAATAGCTGGAAATGGTGGACGTAATCTTGGTTGTCCGCGGAAGCCCTCTAATGAATCAAGTAATGCGGTCTCTTCGCCACAAATGTAAGCTCCCGCGCCAACATGCAGTACTAGCTCTAAATCAAACCCTTTTCCTAATATATTTTTACCGAGCAGACCAGCTGCATATGCATCCTCTATTGCTTGTTGTACCCGACGAACTACATGTGTTACCTCGCCGCGAATATAAATAAATGCCTGATTAGCTCTTATTGCGTATGAACCGATAATTACGCCCTCAACTAATACATGTGGATTGGCCATTAGAAGTGGTGTGTCTTTACAAGTACCGGGTTCAGATTCATCTGCGTTAACAACTAAGTAGTGCTCTTTATTATCACCTTGCGGAATAAAGCCCCACTTGTTACCCGTTGGAAATCCCGCACCTCCTCGACCACGAAGTCCGGAGTCTTTTACTAATTGAATTACCTCATCCGGTTTCATTGCCAATGCTTTTGCAACTGCGGAATAACCGCCATTACGTTTATAGCCTGCGATAGTAAATGAATCTGCTTCATCCCAGTGTGCAGATAGAACTGGAGTTAATTTACTCACGCCCCACCCTTTGCTTTCTTCAAACCAAGCAAAGTTGGCTCGCCAGCTTGCACGCCTTCATTAGCAAGGCCATCTGAAATTCCGGCGAGAACTGCCGAGTTTTGTTTCCAAGTTCTTAATTTATTAGGACCGCGTGTTGGGGCTGGTGGATTTCCACTTCTTGCACCATCTACTAAATCTTTAACCGACTGAACAGTTTGGTTATCGTAAAACTCCCAATTAACCATCACAACTGGTGCGTAATCACAAGCTGCATTGCACTCAATATGTTCCACTGAAACTTTGCCATCACTTGTGACGCCATCATTTTCTATCCCAAGATGATCTTTAATGGCATCAAAAATCACATCTCCGCCCATAACTGCACATAATGTATTTGTGCAGATACCCACGTGGTATTCACCCACTGGCTTTGATTTGTACTGGGTATAAAAGGTTGAGACAGCGGTAACCTCTGCAGTAGCAAGATCTAGTTTTTGGCCAATTAATTCAATTCCTTCATTAGTTACATAACCATCGATTGATTGCACATAATGCAAAAGCGGCATAATTGCTGATCGCTTGCGTGGGTACCGCGCAATAATTGAATCCATAATTGAAATTTGCTCTGTGGTAAATGCCATTATCGATCAACCCCACCCATTACTGGATCGATTGAGGCAACAGCTGCAATTACATCTGCAATCTGTCCTCCTTCACACATTGCTGCCGTTGATTGAAGGTTATTAAATGAAGGATCCCGGAAATGCACTCGATATGGCCTAGTGCCACCATCTGAAACTAAGTGCACACCGAGTTCACCTCTAGGTGATTCGATTGCGGTGTATACCTGGCCAGCAGGAACTCTAAATCCCTCTGTTACTAATTTAAAGTGGTGAATTAATGCTTCCATTGACTCGCCCATAATCTCTCTAATGTGATTTAAAGAGTTACCCATGCCATCGGCACCAACAGATAATTGAGATGGCCAAGCAATTTTCTTATCAGCAACCATTACTGATTGGCCCTCTAATTTTTCTAATTTAACTACGCACTGTTCAATAATTCTTAATGACTGCTCTAGCTCCTGCATTCTTATTAAAAATCTGCCATAAACATCGCAACTATCGGTTGTTGGAATATCAAACTGATAATCCTCATATCCGCAATAAGGTTGAGCTTTTCTTAAATCCCAAGCTAAACCAGTTGAGCGAAGTACAGGCCCGGTAATGCCAAGTGTTGTACAGCCGGCTAAATCTAGATAACCGATACCTTGAGTTCGTTTAATCCAAATTGAGTTACCAATTAATAACTTTTCATTATCTTTAAAATTATGTCGCAAATCTTTAACTGTTTGGCGAATTTTACTTAACGCCCCTGCTGGTAGGTCTTGTGCAACCCCACCTGGTCTTACATATGCCATATTCATTCTTAGCCCAGAAACCATTTCAAAAATATCTAATACTTTCTCGCGCTCTCTAAATGCGAAAATCATGGGTGAAAGTGCGCCTAGCTCAAGTGCACCTGTACCAAGTGCAACCATGTGAGATGAAATTCGGTTAAATTCCATCATCATTACTCGAATAACAGTTGCTCGCTCAGTCACATCATTTGTAATACCTAATAATTTTTCAACACCTAAGCAGTAAGCGGTTTCATTAAATATTGGTGATAGGTAATCCATTCTGGTGACAAAAGTTACGCCTTGTGTCCAATTACGGTATTCGGTGTTTTTTTCAATTCCAGTATGTAAATAACCAATTCCACATCTAGTTTCAGTAATTGTTTCGCCATCAAGTTCAAGCACTAAACGAAGTACGCCATGTGTTGATGGATGTTGCGGCCCCATATTTAAAACCACGCGCTCTTCTTTAGTTGCACCAATCTCAGTTACAAGCGAATCCCAATCACCACCAGTTACAGAATAAACCCGTCCCTCCGTGGTTTCTTGTGAAGATGCATATGGATCGGTAAAGGTTGTCATTAATAACTCCGTCGCTGTGACGGTGCTGGCACGGTTGCACCTTTATATTCAATATCAATCCCACCCAGTGGATAATCTTTTCGTTGTGGATGGCCTGGCCAATCATCTGGCATTAATATTCTTGTAAGCCCGGGATGGTTATCAAAAATTATTCCAAACATGTCATAAGTTTCACGCTCATGCCAGTTAGCACCTGCCCAAATCTCCACCAAAGACGGCAGGTGTGAATCTTTTTCAGATAGACAAATTTCTAATCTAATTCTTTGATTTCTAGTAATTGAAATCAGTGAGTAAACCGCGTGTAGTTCTCGCCCTAACTCAGTTGGATAATGAACTCCATTTACTCCTATACACATTTCAAATTTGAGTTGATCGCGTAAAATTTTTGCAACATCGAATAGTCGATCGCGTTTAATAAAAAGTGTCAGCTCACCTCGATCAACTACAACCTTTTCAATTGCATCATTAAATAGTGGGTATGCCCGTTCCAGGTCATCTGCTACTTGATCAAAATAACCACCAAATGGACGCTCTGTTGAGCCAATGTTTGCGACCGTATTTACTAGGCCACCAAAGCCAGAGGTATCACCGCTTCCCTTTGCGCCAAACATTCCGTTTTGGCTCATGCAAGTAAACCTTTTAATTGGTGAGTGGGTTTGGCTGCAAGCGCGGCTGCCTCTACCTCTTTAATTATTTTCTCTCTATTTGGACCTAACTTTTCGTTTCCGATTTGTTCATGAAGTTTTAAAATTGCATCCATCAACATTTCTGGCCGTGGTGGGCAACCAGGTAAATAAATATCAACTGGAATTACGTGATCAACTCCCTGCACGATTGCATAATTATTAAACATTCCACCCGATGATGCACACGCACCCATTGCGATTGTCCACTTTGGAGCTGCCATTTGATCATAAATCTGACGAACAACTGGTGCCATTTTATTACTAACTCTTCCGGCCACAATCATTAAATCTGCTTGTCGGGGTGAAGCCCTAAAAACTTCCATTCCAAATCTTGCTAAGTCATAGCGGCCAGCGCCTGCCGCCATCATTTCAATAGCGCAACATGCTAAACCGAAGGTTGCCGGCCATAAAGAGTTTTTGCGCATATAACCAGCAAGTTTTTCAACCGTTGTTAATAAAAACCCACTTGGTAATTTTTCTTCTAAACCCACGACTAATCCCATTCCAATCCACCACGTCGCCAAACATATGCATAGGCAACAAAAACAGTTCCGATAAACAATGCCATCTCAACTAAACCAAATAAGCCAAGCTGATCAAATGTGACTGCCCATGGATATAAGAAAACAATTTCAATATCAAAAACTATAAACAGCATGGCTGTTAGGAAATATTTAACTGGAAATCTTCCTCCACCAGCTGCTTGCGGTGAAGGTTCAATTCCGCATTCATAAGCATCTGATTTGGCGCGGTTATACCGCTTTGGCCCGGTTAAAGCTGCAGCAACAATTGAAAAAACTGCAAAGCCAAAGCCAATTGCTCCAATGGCCAGGATTGGAATATAAGGATTTATAGAGGGATTCATACGGTCAAATCTTATGGTTTGGCTGAGGCTTCTTTTGCCACATCCGCTTTGTAGCCAATGTGAACTGCGACAATTCCGAAGGTTAAATCCTGCCAAGCCACAGATTTGAACCCACTTTCCTGCATTAGCAAGGACAGCCCTGCCTGATCAGGCCAGGCCCGGATTGATTCAGCTAGGTAGACATAAGCCTCAGGATTTTTGCTTATCTTCTTAGCAACTACCGGCAGCGCTTTCATTAAGTAATTTAAATATAGTTTTTTAAACAAATTATTAGTTGGATGTGAAAACTCGGCAATCACAATCTTGCCACTCGGTTTTGTTACACGATATGCATCTTTGAGCGCGGCAGTGGTATCGGATGTATTTCGAAGTCCAAATGAAATAGTTGTAATATCGAAAGTATTTTCTGCAAACGGAAGATTTAATGCATCACCTTGCACAAATTTAATATCTTTATTTTGCTTTCGACCTTGAGCGAGCATTCCTTCAGAAAAATCTAGTGCTACTACCTCTGCGCCTTTATCAACTAATGGACGAGAAGATGAACCAGTGCCGGCCGCTATATCTAATATTTTCATTCCAGGAGTTGGAGCAATAATCGAAGTAACTGCTCTTCGCCAAGCCTTTGTTCTTCCTAAACTGAGCAGATCGTTTAAAAAATCATATCGGGCGGCCACATCATCAAACATCTTTGATACATCGTCTGGATCTTTGTTTAGATTTGCACGGACCACGGGCCTATTCTCTAAGGAGTAGGCTTTACACACAAATCCAACAATTAGACAGGCGCGAATTTAAGATGTCAGTTTTAATAACCACCGAAATTCTAGGTGAGCACCCATTGCTTACTACGGTGAGTACTAAGTTGGATTTAGTAAATGCTTGGGTTAGAAGCGGTGATGGTTTAGTAGGTTTTGGTGAGTATAAGAAAATTGAATTGAAGGGTGAGAATAGATTTGTAGCTGCACGAAAATGGTGGGAACTACAGCTTGCTGAATTTAATATTCAAAACAATGTTCATGGCAGTGGCACTGGGCCAATACTTTTTTCTTCATTTTCCTTTGACCCAGATCAAATCTCGGTACTTATAATTCCAGAAATAATTATTGGTCAGAAAAATGGAAAGTCTTGGATTACCTGGATTGGCGATAGTAAACAACCTGATTTGGGAAAACTGAATAAATCTCCAATTAGTAGTGGTATTGCCTGGAAAGAGGGTTCAATATCAGAATCCAACTGGCGTACTCAGGTTGGAAGTGCGATTGATGCAATTAAATCTGGCAAACTAGAAAAGGTAGTGCTCGCGCGAGACATTTCAGCTTCATCTAAAAGCGAGATCAATGTTCGAGGCTTACTACAGCGTCTTGAGATTGAGTACCCATCTACTTGGATTTTTTTAGTTGATGGACTCATTGGTGCCACACCAGAATTGTTAGTTAGATTAAGTAAGTCGCTAGTTACTTCCAGAGTGCTAGCCGGAACAATTCGTAAAACTGGAAATGAAGACCGTGACTTAACACTTGCTGCATCTCTTGCCAAATCCTCCAAAGATTTAGAAGAACATGAATATGCAGTTCGCTCTGTCGCCGAAGCTTTAGCTCCATTCTGCTCTTCAACAAATGTTCCCGAGTCCCCGTTTGTATTACACCTTTCAAATGTGATGCACCTTGCCACTGATGTAACCGGAGTACTAAATGACAGTGCAAAACAAGCAGATATCTTTACTTTGATTGAAAAGTTGCACCCATCTGCTGCAGTTTGCGGTACACCTACAGAGGAAGCAAAACAAATGATTAAAAAATTAGAGCAAATGAATCGCGGTCGCTATGCCGGCCCGGTTGGTTGGATCGATGCACACAATGATGGTGAAGTAGCAATTGCACTTAGATGTGGTGAGTTAAGTAGTGATCGAAAGATGATAAGAATTTTTGCTGGTTGCGGAATCGTAGCTGGCTCTGATCCGGTCACTGAGTTTGCTGAAAGTCAGGCTAAGTTGATGCCCATGCGAACTGCACTAGAAACTCTTTGAGTAATTTCCGTAAGCATTTTGGCATTAGCTGAACGACTAGGAACCTCAACTATGACAATCTCAAGACCAATAACTGGTGCATTAACCTTGGTTTTCAATTGGTCTAAATTAGAAACTTTGCTAGCTGTCACACCAAACCCACTTACAACTTTTACTAGATCAAGATCATGAGGTGTTCCAAATAGCTGCTCAAAACCGACAGATTTAGATTGTGGCAAAGTAGAAAAAATACCGCCACCGTTATTGTCTATAACAAAAATTCTAAGATTCTCTGTTGCTGTACTAATTAATGCAGAAATATCATGTAAAAATGTTAAATCACCTAAAATTGCCGTAGTACTTTCATACTCACCTGCAATGCCGAATACTGTTGAGATATTCCCATCAATACCGGCAAGCCCACGATTAGCAAAAACTGAAACCCCTTTTCTACTACCAGCAAATGCTTCGATATCTCTTACTGGTCTAGATGAACCAACGAATAATGCAGTATTTTCAATTAAGGATTGGCAAATAAGATTTATGACCAGTGGTTCAGACCATGGCAAATTATTAATCTCAGCTGCTGCAATCTGTGAAGCTTTATCAAGTAAGGGAGAATTACCTGAGTCACTTCTAACTTCAATTGGTAAAGTGTTTAATAATAAATCAGCTTGACGGTTACTATCAATCTCTTTAATTCTTGGATCAATCACGATAATTTTTTTAGCTAATTTTATAAATTCGTTTACACACCTTGAAAGTGTAGTTCTACCGATCACGATAATATTTTCTGGAGCTAACTTACTTCTGATATCTAAGTCAGATAAATATAAAGATGCATGAAAAGCAGATTGTGGATAATTTATTGGATTTTCAGAAATTATTGGCCACTTCAATTTACTTGCAAAATCTTGTATCTCATCGACTGTATACCCAGCATTGTCATGCCCAACAACTAATACCCCTGATGTAGTTTCAAGTCTTCCGCTAATTTTGTTTTTGTATATTACTGGATCAATATCTACACCAGCTAACCAATCATATTCTTCACTACTTACTAAAGGTTCGCTAAATTGAATATTCAAATGAACCGGGGAGCCGTTTAAAAATTGCTTTATGTCAATTTCGGAAGATATATCGTGAGTTTTTATTAATTTATACATACCAACTTGGTCAGTAGTTTGATTTGCTCCAGTTTTGCGCAATGCTGCTGGGCGATCAGCTGTTATTAAAAGTAATTTGTTATTGCCATGAAATGCTTCCAATGCAGCAGGATAAAAATTTGCTGCTGCTGTACCACTCGTACAAATAACTGCAACATAATTATTAATAGCCTTTGATTTTCCTAGTGCGAAAAAAGCTGCACCTCGCTCATCTATTTTTACATGCAAATCTACTAGCTGCTTCTTTTCTGCTTGGCTAAGCGCTATAGATAATGGAGCGTTCCTTGAACCAGGGGATATTACAAAATTACTGATTCCGCTTTCTATTAACTGCCTTAGAAGCGATCTTGCCAATTTAGTTGCATCACTCAAAACTGGCCTCTTTCATAAATTTGATTAACCCTATCTTGCCACCATTTTTGTCTTTCACTTTCAGCTTTAAATTCACTTATTCTGTCTGGTATTACTTTGCAATTCCTAATTACACCTCCTGCTGCAAGCAGAGAATGACTTGTTACATCGCCATCTAATAATGCAACTGTTCCAAGCCCACAGGCTCCATATAAATTAGGAACAGCACCAGCCAGGGCTAGCCCATGGGATATCCCGATACTTGAATCCAATGAGCTAGATATAACTACTGGTAATGAAATTTTTTCTGCTAAATCCAGTGCTGCATAGGTACCACCGGATGGTGCCCACTTGATAACTGCAATGTCTGCGACATCTTTAAGTTTAGATAAATCATTTAGAAGATATTTACGAATAGATTCATCTACGGCAATTTTTATATTACTTTCATTTCTTAATGACTTAAGATCAGCAATATCAAGACAGGGCTGTTCAACATAATCAATCAGCTCCCCAAACTCGGACTCATAATTATTAAGATTTTTGATCGCCTGATTTAAACTCCAACCACCATTAACGTCTAACCTAAACTTTGCATTTGGTATGTGTTTTAAACTTTCTATTAATAGGCTTTTATCATTATTGAAGTCATTAATTTTTATTTTTATTGTTGTGCAACCATTAAATTTCTCAAGAATTTCACCAACTTTGGATAGTTTTACATTGGGTAAAGTTGCATTAACTGAAATAATCTCACGGAGTAATTTCGGTGCCGGTTTGGTAGCTGCGTCTAATGAGGCTTTTAGCCAGACTGAGGATTCATTTATGTCATACTCGATAAATGGAGAAAATTCACTCCAGCCAAATGGGCCTTCGAACAATGCTATTTCACGAAAACTTACTCCCCGAAAATTATTCTTTAACGGAATTGAGACAACTTGAAGTTCAAACGGAAACATTACTTATGGGCGTTTGGGAAATTTTTTAAAATTTGGATCGCGTTTTTCTTTATAGGCGTTTCGCCCTTCTTGTCCCTCTTCGGTTAAATAAAACAACATTGTGGCATCTCCTGCTAATTGCTGAACACCAGCAAGACCATCATCGGCAGCATTTAGGCTTGCTTTAAGCAAACGTAGCGCCATTGGAGAGTGACGGAGCATCTCTCGTGCCCAAGAAACTGTCTCAGCTTCTAAATCCGAAACTGGCACAACTTTATTAACTAAACCCATTTCAAGTGCTTCATCTGCATCATATTGACGACATAAGAACCAAATTTCTCTGGCTTTTTTCTGTCCAACATGAGCAGCGAGTAATCCAGCACCGTAGCCACCATCAAATGAACCTACCATTGGACCAGTTTGACCAAACTTTGCATTTTCAGCCGCAATAGTTAAATCACAAACAACATGTAGAACATGTCCGCCACCTATAGCCCATCCAGCAACCATGGCAATGACAGGCTTGGGTGTTCTACGAATTTGCACTTGAAGATCTAATACATTTAAACGACCGATACCTTTTTTACCGAGTTCATCATCGCCAAGGTAACCATCATCTCCGCGCACATTAATATCGCCACCTGAACAAAACGCTTCAGTACCAGCTCCGGTTAAAATAATTACACCGACTTGATCATCGTCTCTAGCTAAATCAAAAGCTTTGGCTAATTCAGAAAGTGTCTGAGGCCTAAATGCATTTCTTACCTCTGGCCGATTAATAGTTATTTTTGCAATACCCTCAGCAACTTGATAGGAAATATCACCAAATTTTTCACCGCCCTGCCCGCTTTGCCAGTTAGGAATCGTTCGCTCGCCTGGTTGGCGTTTAATCGGCTTACTCAAGATGCGCTCCAAAGGTTATCTAGCTATTTATATAAGAGATAGCCTACGGTGATTATGAGAGAAAAAGAACTGCGAGCAATAGTGCCTATTCAGGCTGAGTGGTCAATCCCACAGCTTCAAGAAAATTTGGCAGTAGCCCTTGAAGGATCTGGGCCAGCACTTTCTACTACCCAACTTCCAATCTCTACCATTGATAGTGAAATTGCTTTAGTTGTAAATACATCCGGTTCATCCGATGATTCTAAATTAGTGGCGATATCAAAATCTGCTCTTATCGCTTCAACTAATGCAAGTCATAAGTACTTAGGCGCTACACCGGGAGACAGTTGGTCATTACTACTTCCGACTACTCATATCGCTGGAATTAACGTGTTAATTAGAGCTACCGCCCTAGGTAGCCGAGTTATTGATAACCGTAATTCATCTAAATATATCGATGCAGATTTTATTTCTATTGTACCAACCCAACTTTATAAAGCACTTACATCTGATTCAAAACTATTAGAACACCTAAGGGCTGCTGAAGCAGTACTAGTTGGTGGTGCACCGCTTAATGATAAAATTAAAAAAGAAGCAACTGCCCACCACGTAAAAATAATTACTACATATGGTATGACAGAAATGTGTGGTGGATGTGTTTATAATCAAAAACCTTTAGATGGCGTTGAGGTAAGTATTAATGACGATGGCTTAATCAAACTAAAGGGGCCAATGATTGCTTCTGGTTACCTAATGGAGAACGGTGAAATTAATTCTTTAAGTACTAATGGGTGGTTTGAGAGTAACGATATCGGTGAAATTAACTCTGGAATGCTAAAAGTTAGTGGAAGAGCTGATGAGGTGATTATCTCGGGTGGTGAAAAGATCTCACTATCACTTGTTGAACAAAGAGTTCGAGAGTTACTTCCAAACCAAGATTTGATCGCTTTTACCTTGCCAGATGAAAAGTGGGGTGAAAAACTTTGTCTTGCCAGTAATAGAAAATTAGATTTGATAGCTCTCAAAGAAAAACTAGGTTCGTTACTAACTCCTAAAGAGGTATTTATTTTTCAACAAATCCCGACCACCGCTATTGGTAAACCAGACAGAAGAGCGGCGGCGGCTCTAGCCACAGGATTAAGATTAGCTAATGAATAAGTGGTTAATCGGTGCGAGAGTTAGAACTCTGCCTGCAGCAGTTGCCCCAGTTTTAGTCGGTACATCTCTTTCAAATCAGATTAACTTAACAAATGCTTTTCTTGCTCTTCTAGTTTCACTTTCGCTTCAAATCGCCGTTAATTATGCAAATGATCACTCAGATGGGGTGCGTGGAACTGACTCTGATCGAGTTGGTCCAATCCGCTTAGTTGCATCTGGGCTAGCAACTGCTACTGCTGTTCGAAATGCAGCAATTATTTTTTTCTGCATCGCAGCTTGCTGCGGTTTAGTGCTGGCAATAAGAACCTCGCTATGGCTTATTTTAGTTGGAATGATTTCCATTTTGGCTGCTTGGGGTTATACCGGTGGTAATAAACCATATGGATACTTTGGATTTGGTGAGTTATCGGTCTTTACATTTTTTGGATTAGTAGCAACTATGGGTAGTTATTACGTTCAATCTACAGAATTAACAGGTAGATCTGTACTTCTATCGCTACCGATGGGTTGCCTTGCCTGCGCTATTTTAGTTATAAATAATCTTAGAGATATTGATGGTGATAAATTAGCTAACAAGCAAACTTTGGCCGTTAAATTGGGTCAAACTAATACCCGTAGATTTTATGTATTACTCCTAGTTTTTGCTCAGTTGTTTTCATTTTTAGCTATAAGTAATTCCGTATACGCAATTGCAACCTTGTTAATGGTTCCATTGACATATAGTTGTGCGAAGCAGGTACTCAAAGGTGCAATTGGTCTTGATTTGGTAGGAATTTTAAGTAAGAGTGCAAAGTTACAGTTAGCAACATCGATAATACTTGCAATTATGCTACGTATTAATAGCTAAAGGGTATAAAATAAATACATGATTAAGTACTTAGTTATATTAACCGTAATACTTGATATTTATACAATTATTGATTGCGCTATGACTGATCAAGAAAAAGTTAGAAGATTTCCTAAATGGGCATGGCTACTAATAATTGTTTTTACCGGCACGATCGGTGATATCGCATGGTTTGTTGCTGGTAGACCTAGGAAGCCGGGCCAAAATCGTGGTGGCAGAGGTCGAATAATTCCACCGGATGATGACCCAGATTTTCTTAGAAAGTTATAGCCCGGAGTAAGTGTGTCTGCCGGTTCCCCATACATTTATATAAATGTAATTAAATAAGAAGGTAGATCCAGCAAATAAGCAAAGCCAAGCTGCCTTACGCCCGCGCCAACCAACCGTAACTCTGGCATGTAAATATGCAGCGTATGCAACCCAAGTAATAAAAGCCCAAGTTTCTTTTGGATCCCAACCCCAGTAGCGACCCCACGCTGCTTCTGCCCAGATCGCTCCTGCGATAACAGCAAAACTCCAAAGTGGAAAAACTAATGCAACTAATCGATATGAAAGATTATCTAATGCCTCCAGCGTTGGAAATTTCAAGGCCCATTTTGGGCGAGCTCCTTTTTGTTCATAACGGTCTAAAACTAGATAGGTGGCCGCGATACAGTTAGCAAGTAAAAAAACACCTCCAGAAATAATTGCAGCTGAAACATGTATAACAAGCCAAGTCGATTTAAGTGCTGGAACTAAGGGAGCACTTGGTCTATATAACAGGGTAATTGCTGTTCCTAGGGTTAATAAAACTGCGAGGGAAACTGGTAATCCAAGCCAACGGATTTTATATTTCTTTAAACCAAATAGATATGCGGCTGAAAATGCTAGAGCGCCAGTAATCGAAAACTCATACATATTTCCCCACGGGACTCGGTTTGCAGAAATGCCTCGGAAAATGACACCAGTTAACAATAATAAAAAGCCAAGAAACATAAATGCTGAAGCAAGTCTTCCGACTCGCTCCGTGCGCGAGAAATCTAACTTCGTTTTCTTAACTGAAGCAGCTGGTGTTTTGACTGACCAAGCTACTTCAACGGCGTGAGCAAAAAAAGCAAGGGTATACAAAGCCATAGCAGCATAAATAAAATCATTAGAAAGAAGTGCTGCTGAATTATTACTCACCGCTTATCTCCTTTACTAAATTTTTAATTTCATCCTCAAGGCCAGGTATGGAGTTCTTAGCTAGACCGGCGACTTGAGTTTTTCTACCTTGCTTAACCCAAATTCTCCTTTGCCTAGTGAAGAGTGAAATCAGTAGACCTAGGATGGCAAGTATCGCACCAATTAGTGCATAACCTTTCCCTGGATCATTAACAATTTGTAGATTTACCCAAGGTTTCCACCCTGTAAATGTGATGGAGCCCTCACTGAAATCGTAGGTTTCATTTAATACTAAAGCTTTCAAACCGATTCTGGTCATTTTACTAGTATCAATTCGATAAACAGATTGCGGTACACCGTTGTTAAGTCCTAAATCACCTTTCCAAACTGAGACTAATAATCTTGGATCCAAAACCTCTGGATAAGAAGAAAACCCACCTCGAACTGGATCACGATCTGCGGTTGGTAAAAATGAAGAAACAAATCCAATTTGTGGATCCATATCTGGCACCTTAATTGCTCCTATTGATGACAGATTTGAATCTTGTGGCAAGAATGGAATAGGCCCATCTAAAACTACTCTTCCAGCTTTATTTTTTACAATAACAATTGGGGAGTATCCGTTAGCTTGTAAATAAATTTTTGTGCTTCCAAATGTAAGCGGTTTATTTACCTTAATTACTTCAGTTTTTTCTGTTGAACCTGCTGGATTGGCTGCACTTACAGTTAGTGTGTAATCAATAGGTGCATTCGTCATTGGATCATACTCTGCTTTAAAATCTTGAACTTTAATTGAAAAAGGTGGTAGAGAATCCTCTGCCTGATACTTTCCAAAACTTAATATGTCGTAAGAGGTGGGAGTATTTATAAATCTTTCGCCAACATTTAATATTGCATCACCTTTGCTGCCAAAAAATGAACCAAAGCCAACGGCAATAAGAATCAATACCAAAGAAAGATGGAATAGAAGATTTCCGCTCTCTCTGGCATATCCTTTTTCCGCAGAAATTGAATTCAAGTCTCGGCGTACCCTAAATCTACGTTTTTTTAGATACTTCTCAACTTCATCTAAATTAAGTTTTCTTGTTTCAGTAAAAAACTCCATACGGTCAAGATATTTTGGTGTTAACGGCGGCTTAGCACCGATTGCTTTAAAGTGGTCAATACTTCTAGGTAAAACGCAGCCAATTAAGGAAATAAACAAAAGTAAATAAATAGCACTAAACCAAGGTGAGCTATAAACATCAAACAAGCTCAATCTGTCTAACCATTTCGCAGTTGATGGATCATTTGCAAAATACTCTCTAACTTTTAGTGGATTCTGTGTTCGCTGCGGGAAAAGGGATCCAGGAATGGCAGCAATACTTAACATAAGTAACAGTATTAATGCGGTGCGCATGCTTGTTAACTGACGCCAGCACCAGCGGAAGAGAGATTTGCTATCTAAAACTGTACTTTTCATAAAATTGGAATAAATCCGGAGATTAAATCTCTAATTAAGTTCATCAAGTTATCCCAATTATTACTAACTTGGAGTACTCCTATTACTATCAAAAGAATTCCACCTATTTTTGTGATCAGATTTCCACGTTTTGCAATAATTTTGCGCATTGATTCTGATTTATCTAAAAATAATCCTATTAGTATGAAAGGTAGTCCAAGACCTATGCAATAGGCAGCAGATAAAATTGCACCACGCTGTGCGGTCGCACTTTCAAAAGCCAATACTTGAACCGCTCCCAGTGTTGGTCCAATGCAAGGAGTCCAGCCAATTCCAAAAGCAAAACCTAATAACGGTGCTGATGCTAAACCGGTTCGTGTTTTCCACGCCGGCTTAAAGCTTCGATAAAATTTTTCATTTAGCATGAATATAAATCCCATTACTATGGTGAGTATGCCTAGTGCGATTGAGATAACTCTTGAGTTTTGTGATACTAATGAACCAAGCCCTCCAAATAAAATTCCATATGAAACAAATAAAACTGTAAATCCAGAAACAAAGAGTATTGAACCAAGTAAAACTTTACTTTTGGTCTTTGTCTCACTCATTCCAGTTGCATAGGAAATATAGCCAGGAACGAGCGGTATCACGCATGGTGAAAAAAATGAAATAATTCCTGCGATAATTGCAACTAATATTGCAATAAGTAAATTCCCATCAAAAACTTGATTTATAAAAAAATCACGCATCAGCGATTACCATTTCTAACATTTTTCGAAAGCTAGCAACGGTAGCCTCCCCGCTAATACGCACAGCAACTTTGCCTTGTTTATCAATAATCAAAGTGGTTGGAATCGCGTTTGGAATTAATGATCCTTTAAAGCCGATAAGTAATGAGTCATCGATAAAAGTGGGATAGGTTATTTTAAAATTTTCGTAAAATGCTTTTGCTGACGAGATATTATCTCTAGTTAGTACTCCAGCAAATTGAACCTCTGGATACTGAACTGAAAAATCTTGTAATAATGGGGCTTCGGCGCGGCACGGTGCACACCAAGATGCCCACACATTAATAACAGTAACTTGATTTCGATTAAGTGTTTTTTCGCCTGAGGTTAAAGTCTCTCCAGAAATTATTGGCGCATCTTTACGATCTGCCTGGTTAATATAAATTGCTGAACCACTTCCAGCAACATAAGCATTCTCATTTGTATTTGATAGCCCACCACCAGCACATCCAGTTAGAAGTAATGAGGTTAAAAAAATAACTATTAACTTCATTTTTTAGCGGGTAGTAAATGTTTGGCAGGTTCTGAGTAAGAAACCGAGGAAATCATTCCTTCATTATCTAATTCAAAAGATGTTACAGATGCTAATGAACACTCTCGTTTTCTTGGATCATGAATTAATCTGCGTCCTTCAATAGCTGAACGTAGTATCCATATTGGTAGCTGATGCGATACGCAGATCGCATCTTTCCCATCTGCTGCATCACGTGCAGTAAATAATGCTTTAAGCATCCTGCTTATCAACCTCTCATATGGCTCACCCCATGATGGCCGCCATGGATTCCACAGATACCGCCAAGAGCTAGGGTGTTTTAATACACCACTGCCTAATTCAAATTTTTTTCCCTCAAAAATATTGCTAGCTTCCACTAAATTAGTGTCAATTGTTAAAACTAAATTATGTTTAGCAATTATTGGAGCAACTGTTTCTTGCGCCCGCTGTAATGGTGATGAGTGAATCGCACCTAACTTTAAGTTTTGTGACCATTGACTTACCACTTTCGCCATCTCTTGTCCGCGCTCACTTAATCGCCACCCAGGTTGAAGACCATAAAGAATTTTTTCAGGGTTATGGACTTCGCCATGTCTAACAAAATGGATTGTCTGAGCCATGGCTTAAGCATAAAGCAGAAGAATTTCGCCTAGTTCGCTAGGGTAGTGATATGGCGCTCACAGGAAAGCGAGTTGCATTTTTTGATGTAGATAACACGCTGCTCAAAGGTTCTACGCTCTTTTTTCTTGGTCGCGGGATGTATCAGCGAGGGTTTTTTACAAAAAAAGATATCTCTGCATTTGTTTTAGCAAACCTACGGTATCGGCTCACTGGTAAAGAAAACAAAGATGAAATTGCAAGATTTCAAAACGCTGCTTGTGAATTTATTAAAGGCCATAACGTAATCGAAATTGAAAAGATTGGTCAGGAGATCTATGAAGAGTATGTATCTCCTGCTATCTGGCAAGGTACGGTTGAAATAGCACAAGAACATTTATCAAAAAGTGAAGAGGTTTGGTTAGTTACAGCCACACCTCTTGATATGGCTAATTTAATGGTAAAGCGATTGGGTTTTACTGGGGCCCTTGGCACAAAAGCTGAAATAGAAAATGGTGTTTATACTGGAAAAATGATTGGAAATTTACTCCATGGAAGAGAAAAAGCTTTAGCAATAATTGAGCTAGCAAATCGAAATGGTTTTAGTTTAGAAAATTGTTACGGTTACTCCGACTCTCATCACGATATTCCCCTACTGGAAGCGGTTGGAAACCCACGAGTAATTAACCCAGACGCACTTCTTCGAATTCGAGCGTTCCGGGATAACTGGCCAGTTTATGATTTTAGAAGAGCTCGCCGGATTAAAAAATTCTTTGGTCCATTTGCAGGTAGGGTTGCTGCATTCGCCTCATTACTCTCACCTCGTAAATTCAAACGCACGGGTAAATAACTGGCCTAAAACCCGAGTAAAGTAGGCCAGTTATGTCTACTGCTGCGATCACTTTTGCCGATGAACTTCGCGCGCGCTCAGATCAAGATTTAGCACTGATATTTCAATTTCGACCAGATTTAGTTTCTCCGGTTCCAAATGATTTCTCATCACTTGCTGCTCGAGCGACCTCCACCCCTTCACTAGTTAGAGCTTTAGATTCTTTAAATCTTTGGCACTACCAAATAGTAGAAGCAGCTTGCGTGCTCCCAGAGCCATTTAAAAAATCGGAGTTAATAGCAGTTACTAATGAAGAAAGTGCAACCGCATTAGATTATTTATGGCAGATGGGACTTTTATATAAAGAAGGAAATAACTTTAGAACACCGACAAACCTAAAATTGTTAATTGGTGATGAACCAGCTGGACTTGGCCCACAATCTGTTGGCAAAATTGATTTCACTAAGTTAAAAGATGTACCAAAATCTTCATTAGATGTGTTGGCAAAACTTACATGGGGGCCACCAAGAGGTTCAATTTCAAACATTAAGAAACCTGGAAATGCAATTGGATGGTTGCTCGAAAACAATATTTTAGTTGCACTTGATTCACATACCGTAGCTCTTCCAAGAGAGTTCGGTATCAAACTACGCCAAGGAAAAGTGCATAGGGATCTAGTAACTAAACCATCAAATTTAGAAGGTAAGAAAATAGATCAAAAGCAAGTTGATTTAGCAGCTATTGCTAATATTTCAACTATTTTAAGATGGTGCGAGGAGTTACTGCATAACCTCTCCGATGAGCCACCCACAGCACTTCGTACTGGTGGAATTGGCGTAAGGGATTTAAAAAGAATCGCAGAGCACATGGGAGTCGATGAAGCATGCGCTGGGTTTGTAGCTGAACTTTGTTATTTAAGTGGATTGGTAGTTGTTGATCCGGATGATCAAATTTTGCCAACCTCCGCATTTGATATTTGGCTAACTAAATCTGCTGAAGAGCGTTGGTATTCCCTTTCAATACTTTGGCTTGATACCTCAAGAGTTAGTGGCTTAATCGGAAAAATTAGTGATAAAAATATTGCGCCATTGGGACCAGAACTAGACCGAGCTGGAGTTTCATTAATTAGACGAACAACATTAAAGGTGCTCATAGAGAATCGAGAGATTTCACCAAAAATTGAATCTATGCAAGAAGTAGTAAAATGGTGGAATCCACAGCGCGTTAATAATGATTTTATTTTCTGGAATCTGCGAGAAGCAGAGTGGTTAGGAATAACTGGCCAAGGCGCTATTTCAACGTTTGGTGTTAACCTACTAAATTCAAGTGAAACATTGGGAGTAGAAGCAGCACTTCCCAAACCTGTGGATCATATTTTAATTCAAGCGGACAACTCAGCAGTTGCTCCTGGGCCATTAACCGCTGAATTATCTGCTGAACTTGGAACGATCGCCGACATTGAAAGTAGAGGCGGTGCAACAGTTTATCGATTTAGCGAAGCCTCTATTAGGCGAGGTCTAGACCACGGTAAAACTGGGGAACAAATTAAAACTTTTTTAACTAAGACTTCTAAAACCCCAATGCCACAACCATTGGATTATTTAATTACAGATGTTGCCAAGCGTCATGGCCGTCTTAGAGTTGGAGCTGCTCATACTTATATTAGATGTGAGGATGAAGGATTAATTCAACAAATATTGCATGATAAGAAGTGTGAGCATTTGCGGTTACGTAAAATTGCATCACAGGTGCTAGTGACTGAACTTGAACTTACTGAAGTGATTAGTGAACTTAGAGAATATGGTTACCTACCAGCTGCAGAGAATGCAAGTGGTGTTTTACTCTCACAACCAAACTTAAGGCGTTCAAAATCAAGACCGAAGCCGCCAAGAATAATTTCGGAATTTACTGCTCCAAAAGAAGCAATAGTTCTGGCAGCAGTGAAAACAATTAGAGCTGGTGAGCGAAGTAGAAAAGTTGAACCAATTATTCCCGGGACTTCCTCTAACGAAACGTTGGCATTGATTAATCAATACATTGACGAAAAGAGAACTTTAGTAATTAGTTATGCTGACAATAATGGTGGAGTTTCAAACCGAATTATTGAGCCGATTTCTATTTCTCTTGGGACTTTAACCGCCAGGGATGAAACAACTGGAGAAATCGCGCAATTTCGCATACCTAGGATCAATGGCGTAGCTCCATCGCTCACCATTTCAGAAAATAAGGCAGACTTAGGCCTATGACGGCACTTAAAGATATCCAACTTTTAGTTGAGTGTGAGTCTCCTACTGAAGACTTATCTGCTTGTAACCAAGTAGTAAATCTAGCTGTTGAGATTGCAAATAAAGTTTTAAAAGTTCCAGCAAAGTGCATTATCGAAAACGGTAGACCAGTATTTTGGTGGGGATCAAAACAACCAAAAATCATTTTACTTTGCCACTTAGATACGGTTTGGCCAAAAGGATCATTCCTACCAATCTGGCAGGTAAATGGTGATACAGCTAGCGGTCCGGGTGTCTTTGATATGAAAGCTGGTTTTATTCAAGCTCTATATTCATTAATTGAAATTGATAATGCTGCTGATAAAGTTGCACTCATTGCTACCACCGATGAAGAAACTGGTAGTTCAACCTCTAAAGATTTGATTAACCGTATTTCTAAGGAAGCTGATGCTGTGTTGGTATTTGAAGCATCTCTTGATGGAAAAGTTAAGACTGGTCGTAAAGGCACTGCTATGTACCAAATTACAGTAACTGGTCGAGCTTCGCATGCTGGGCTTGAACCGGAAAAAGGAATTAATGCAACAACTGAATTGGCAAAATTAGTGATGCAAATAGCAGGTTTAGAGAATTTAGAATTTGGAACAACAGCAGTGCCAACCGTAATGCAATCTGGAACTACTACAAATACAGTACCTGCACTAGCAAAGTTGGATATTGATGTTAGGTCATTCTCAACAGTAGAATTAAATCGAGTAGATAAAGCAATTAGATCACTCACAAGTCAGGTCGCAAAAGTTGAAGTTACTGGTGGAATTAATCGTCCGCCACTTGAAATTACCAGCACAAAAGAGCTTTATGAAAAAATTGAGAAGGTTGCAAAAAATTCTGGGCTACCGGAAATTGGAAGTGCAAGTGTTGGTGGCGCTAGTGATGGAAACCTTGCCGCTGCTGCTGGTGCCAAAGTATTAGATGGTCTTGGCGCAGTTGGGAATGGAGCTCATGCTCCAAATGAATCAATAAAAATTTCTTCGATTGAGCCCAGAATTAAATTAACAGCAGCATTTATCAATGAGTTGCTTAAATGAGCGATGGCCCTTTAATAGTTCAAAGCGACAAAACTCTATTACTTGATATTGACCATGCTCTCTCCGATGAATGTCGAAGAGCAATCGCAGCTTTTGCTGAGCTAGAAAAATCTCCGGAACACATTCATACATACAGATTAACTCCTCTAGGACTTTGGAACGCAAGGGCATCTGGGCATGATGCCGAACAAGTTATTGATGTATTAATTAAGTACTCTAGATACGCTGTTCCGCATGCATTATTGGTTGACATCGCTGAAACAATGTCACGTTATGGCAGGCTCCGTCTTGAAGCACACCCAGTACACGGCTTAATTTTAGTTTCAAATGATGCAGCGGTTTTAAAGGAAGTTACGCGAGGTAAAAAGGTTGCACCGATGCTAGGCCTGCAATTAGATGATGAAACAATTGTTGTCCACCCCGGGCAACGGGGATTTTTAAAACAAGCTTTACTTAAACTTGGCTGGCCAGCTGAAGATTTTGCTGGATATGTTGATGGCGAACATCATGAGATATCACTGAGAGAAGATGGTTGGAAAATACGTAAGTATCAAGAATTAGCTGCGGAAGGATTTTGGCATGGTGGATCTGGAGTAGTTGTTTTACCTTGCGGTGCCGGCAAAACTATTGTTGGAGCCGCCGCAATGGCGCACGCTAAGGCAACAACCTTAATTTTGGTAACAAATACCGTAGCTGCTCGCCAATGGCGAGAAGAATTACTGCGCCGAACTGATTTAAATGAAGATGATATTGGCGAATACAGTGGCGCTAAGAAAGAAATTAGACCAGTAACCATTGCTACATACCAAGTTATGACAACTAAAAAAGGTGGGGTTTATGCCCACCTAGATTTATTTGATGCGATTGACTGGGGATTAATCATTTACGATGAGGTTCACCTACTCCCAGCGCCAATTTTTAGATTTACAGCAGATATTCAATCTCGCCGCAGACTTGGGCTTACCGCAACTCTTGTTCGTGAAGATGGCATGGAAGGTGAAGTTTTTTCACTCATTGGTCCAAAAAGATTTGATGTTCCATGGAAAGAAATTGAAGCACAAGGATATATAGCACCAGCCGATTGTGTTGAAGTAAGAATCACATTAACGGATGAAGAAAGACTTAATTACGCAACCGCTGAACAAGAGGACCGCTACCGCTTCTGTTCAACTTCACAAACTAAAAAAGCTGTTGCAGTTGCTTTGGCTAAGCAACATGCAAATGATCAAGTTTTAGTTATTGGACAATATATTGACCAATTAGATCAACTCTCAGAAGCGTTAGGAGTTCCTGTTATAAAAGGTGACACTCCAATTAAAGAACGTGAAAGATTATATGCACTGTTTCGTAGCGGTGAGATTAAGTGTTTGGTTGTTTCAAAGGTGGCAAACTTTTCAATTGATCTACCAGAAGCGACTATCGCAATCCAGGTTTCGGGAACTTTTGGATCAAGACAAGAAGAAGCACAAAGACTTGGCCGAATACTTCGCCCTAAAGCAGATGGTAGAGGGGCCCGTTTTTACTCACTAGTTGCCCGCGACACTATTGACCAAGATTTCGCGCAAAACCGACAAAGATTTTTAGCTGAGCAAGGATATGCCTACCGAATTATTGATGCTGATGAAGTGATTAATAAAAATTAAGATTTAATTGCTTTACTAAATCTATCTAAATCAACTCTCCAGTAATCATGAATTTTATTATCTATCATGATGACTGGAACTTGTTCGCCAAACTCTTTTTCTAACTCAGCATCTGCGTCAATCAGCTTAATTTCCAAGTCAAAATTAAGCTCATCCTTTAAAGAGTTAATTTTATCAATTGCAATTTCACAAAGATGACAACCTGTTCGTGAGAAAACTGTAACTTTCCTCATTTATCTCCCAGAAAAAGGTTTATTGTTGGCTTACCCGTAAAAAATAGTACTAACAAATCTGCTTCGACTGTTAGCCTATCGCAGTGCGCGTACGGACATTTCTAATATCGGTAGGTTTGTGTCTTTCTGTTTTGGTTGCGCCAGTTTCAAATGTAAATGCACTAGAAGTTAAGGTTGCCCCCGCTGGGTGGGCATACATATACGCATCCGGAGTATCTGTTCAGAGCCCAGCGACACCAAGGGCATACGCCACAAATATAGATCGAAAAAGTACTTTTGTTCCTACTTATAACAATGTCCCTCAGATTGCAAAAGAATCAATTCAATCCGCAATTGATATTTGGTCAGAAAATTTTATCTCAGCAGTACCAATTAATGTAAGTGTTGCTTGGACTAAATCTCCTGATGATTCAATACTAGCTTCGGCTAGTGCCAAAAATGTATTTGCAAATTTTACTGGGGCGCCAGATAAAACACTCTATTATGCTTCAGCGCTTGCCAATGCGTTAGCGGGTAAAGATTTAGATCCAATCGAACCAGAGCTTGAAATAAATGTGACATCGGATGCTGCTTGGTATTACGGATTAGATGGAAAATGTCCAGTTAACAAATATGACTTAGTTTCAGTAATTCTGCATGAGATGGCTCACGGCTTAGGTTTCATGTCTGGAAGTTATTACGATCCAGCAACTAAAGTTGGAAGAATTGTTCAACCAACTCCGTTTGATGCATACACACAATTACCAGATGGCAGACGTTTGGTTGATATGCCATCACCATCATTAGAAACTGGAACAGCAATAACCTCTACTTTATATTGGACTGGCGAAAATGGCGTAAAAGCAAATAATGGAATTAAGCCACTTTTATATACGCCCGCTAGATATGAGTTTGGATCATCAGTAAGCCACTTAGATGAAAAAACTTTTTCAGGCTCAGCAGAGAATGCTGTCATGACACCAAACCTAAGCGCGGGTGAAGTTTTTCATCTACCAGGAGCAATAGTGCTTGGTATGTTCGCAGATTTAAGGATTAAACCTCCTGCTGGTAAAGCATATGCACTGCCAGGGCCAGTTCAAAATACTCGGGCATTAGTTGGCGACAAAAGCGCAATAATTAAGTTTGATCCGCCAGCAGATTTTCGATTTTCTCAAATAGAAAATTATGAAATTGAAAATTTAGTTACAAATGAAATAGTTAATGCAAATGAAAGCCCAGTAACTATTAGTGGTTTAAAAAATGGTATTAAGTACACTTTTTCAGTTAAAGCTAAAAATAGTGCCGGATCATCTGAGGCAACAAAATCAAATCAAGTGATTCCGCAATCAGCGTGGAAAAGTACAGTGATTGACCCAAATGCTGACGCTAAATACATTGCTGTAGCAAATTACATTGGTAAACCAACTATTGCATACAGTGATAGTAAGAAGGGTGACTTAAAGCTAGCTACGTTTTCAAATAATAAATGGAGTCTAAAAACTATAGATGGTGACACAGATTCAGCTGGAAAAACCTTGAATAATGTTGCTGGCAATATTTCAATCTGTACTTCTGCAATTGGTAAAATAAATTATCTCCATATCTTTTATACTGATTTAACTAATAAAGACTTAAAGTATGCTCTTTATAATGGTAAGTCTTGGAAATATGAAACCGTCGATGGTAATGGTTTAGTAGCACAAGATTATAAAGAGGTTGATAGAGTTAGAGGAGCCTCTGACGTCTCTGTCTCTAACGCCTGCGCTATCACAAACAACACAGTACAAGTATTCTATAGAGATGAATCACAGGGAATTTTACTAGGTGCAGTTAAAGAAAATGGTAAGTGGACATATGAGATTGTTGATGGAGATAAAGACACTGAAAATAGAACAACAGGAGATGTGGCATTCCACTTAAAGGCGTTAGCTGTTAAAGGAAATATAAATTTAATTTATGATTCAGTTAAAGGATTTGATTCTGATAGGAATGTCACGAAAGGTGAAGTTAGGTATGCCACCCGAAGCTCTTCCTCAAACTTAGATTGGGAATACAAAACTCTAGATCTTCCGACTGAACGTATTTATGCCACTGGATACGATGTCTCGATTTTGAATTCTGCTAAAGGTTTAGAAATGGGCTGGTTTACAGCAACAGGCTTTACTTACCCCAACCCGGATCAAGTTAGATACCAAGACCTAAATGGCAATTCAATAATTAGTGTAAAAGCTGAGCAATTTGGCACAATTAGTTCACCAATATCAGTTACTGATAAAAAAGTTTTATTTAGTTGCGAGCTTAGGTTATGTGCTATTAACAAATCTGATAAAAGTATTAATTTGATTTCAAAAGATAATTTGCAATCCGGTAGTCAAGGAAATTGGCTCACTATAAATAAAATCCAAAATGTAGTTGCTGGTATATCTGGAAAATTGACGCTTTTAAAACCTTAAAATCAAATCGAACTTATTTAGCGTTACGACGTTGAATTCTTGTTTTCTTTAGAAGTTTCTTGTGTTTCTTTTTTGCCATACGCTTGCGGCGCTTTTTAATAACTGAACCCATTTTACTCCTTTAAATAAATTAACTAATGAGAGAAGATTACTAGTTAATCACCACTAAACCAAAACTTACACCCGAATCAGTGATTAATACTGTACCAATTTGGTTATTAGCGGCAATTGCAACCGCTGGTGCAGAAAGTATGTAGGAGGCAAGAACCTCCCCTTTCTTGCCAAGCTCTAACGCAACTGGAGTTGCTACTTTCGGCTTCCATTTTGGAACTCCGCCAATCACACTATTAGATACAAAACTAGCCCATGAGCTCTTGTTGCTTACAACTAGCGCGCCAGACTTTGACGAATACCTCACATTCCAAGATGGTTTACCGAGCGAAGCAAACTTGGTAATTGCAGCTTCCGTTTTATTTGAATAGGAAACCTTTCCGCCTTGTAGTAAACCAGTACTTATTGAATCCCAACTTCTGGTGGTTTTTTTCAATGTTGCTCGCCCTACAACCTGTAATTCACCTACTGAACTAATTTTCATAGTTACCGCATCTAACTTACTGAGTGGTTTTGTTTTTAACAGTTGATCCCCACTCATTCCAACTGCAATAATACTTGAGTCAGAATTAATTATTGCTGAGTTAATTTGAGTAGTCTTGACACCGTATTTAATAATTGGTGAAAAAACTCCAGTTTTAGTTGCGCCTATGTAAAATCCTTTTACTGCAGATTTTTCATAGCAGTCACCAATGATTATCAAATTATTTCCAGAACTTAGTATTTTTTTTGGATTTATAATATCTTCGGAGATGTACTCAAAGGCATTAAGCAAGCTTCCGCTACTACTCACCTGCCATAATTTGATTCTATTTAATGGTGAATTCCTGCTTTG
>JBEGQD010000074.1:0-5205 GCA_041181125.1 Actinomycetota bacterium
TGTTATTAGGCCAGCTTTGCAACGTGGTGAGATTGTAATAAGTGATCGTTACTTTGATTCATCAATTGCATATCAAGGTGCAGGGCGAGTATTACTACCAACTGAGGTAGCAAGAATTTCAAGGTGGGCAACTGAGTCATTAACACCGACACTAACTGTAATTATGGATTTACCAGCAGAGATTGGCCTAGCAAGATTGCAATCTACTGATCGATTAGAGAGTGAACCCTTAGCATTTCATGAGCGAGTTCGACAGGAGTTTTTAAACCTTGCCTATCAAGATCCGGAGAGATTCTTAGTTGTAGATGCATCCCTTGAGATCGATCAAATACATCAAATTATTATTGAGCGAGTTGGATTAATCAAGGCGCTAAAAAGAAATCAAAAAAACTAATGAGTGTTTTTGATCAGTTAATCGACCAAGATAATGTGACATCTGTTCTCAAAGAGGCGGTATTAGCCTCTCGTGATAGGAAAAACCTAAGCCAACAAATGACCCATGCTTGGTTGTTTACCGGCCCTGCAGGATCTGGCAGATCAAATGCAGCGGTAGCTTTTGCCAGCGCCTTAGTTTGTCCAGCAGGTGGCTGCAATATTTGCAATGAGTGTTTATCAGTTATTGCCGGCTCACATGCTGATGTTGAGTTAATAAGAACACAGGGATTATCCATCAAGATTGATGAGATTAGAGAGTTAATAAGTAGGGCCTCCTGGGCACCATCAGTTGCAAATTATCGAGTGGTGGTAATTGAGGACGCCGATCGCTTAACTGAATCAGCAGCTAATGCATTACTTAAAGTAATTGAAGAGCCGGGTGCTAGAACGGTTTGGCTACTTTGCGCGCCGACCCTAGCCGATGTGTTGCCAACAATTAGATCACGTTGTCGTCATCTATCACTTCACACACCATCTATTAAAGCGGTAACAAAGTTGTTAATAGAGCGAGATTTAATTAAACCAGAGCTTGCAGAATTTGCAGCTCGAGTTTCCCAAGGCCATATTGGTATTGCACGCCATCTTGCTACTAATAAAGAAACGCGAGATGAGAGGTTAAAAACTTTAAAAATTCCATCAATGCTTACAGATATCAGCTCTGCGTATAAGGCTGCTTCGATGTTAGTTGATACAGCAAAACAGCGAGCTGAGAGCGAATCTGAAATTAGAGATGATGCTGAGATTGAGAAATTAAAACAAGCATGGGGGGCAACGGGTTCAAAGTTAGCTGCCGGTGGTTCAAAAGCGATTAAAGAGCTTGAGAAGGAGCAGAAGGGTAGAGGAACTAGATTGGTTAGAGATTACCTTGATCGAGCGTTACTAGATCTTGCTACCTTTTATCGAGATGTAATGTTGGTGCAGTCAGGGGCAAGTGATTTCTTGATTAATACTGATTTACAAAGTGAGATTACAAATATAGCGAGCACAAGTGCGGAGAGTAAAACTCTTGCCAAGATTCAGGCGATTCTTAAGACCAGAATAAATCTAGGTCTTAATGCGGCTCCATTACTAGCAGTAGAGGCTCTTATGTGTGAGTTACGGCGCTAGGGATGGTAATTAGCACACACTTTGATAGGGCAAAATACTCTCATGCGTCTTGACCATGTTTCTTACGTTGCCTCTCACGATCAGATCTCCGATGTTGTTAACCGAATTGGTTCACAGATTGGTACAGCATTTATTGACGGTGGTATTCATCCAAAGTTTGGAACTAGAAATTTCACAGCGCCATTATTAAATGGTCAATATATTGAGGTTGTTTGTCCATTAGATCATCCAGCAACTGATGCCACACCATTTGGCCAAGCGGTTAAGAAAAAAGCAGCAGCTGGAGGCGGATGGCTTACTTGGGTCTTTAGCTCAAGTGATTTAGCAAAGGTTGAAGAAAAATTTGGCAGAAAATCAGCCGACGGCTCTCGCACTAGACCAGATGGCAGTGAGTTAAAGTGGAAGCAGATTGGTGTGAAAGAGATTGTTGGCGCTGGTGAGTTACCATTTTTTATTCAATGGCTTACCGATAACCATCCATCAAAGGATGGCAATTCAGTAGCAAAAATTAGCAAAATCGTTATTGCAGATGATGAGAAGTTAGCTGACTCTTGGTTTCAAGATGAGATTGCATCTGGATTAAAAGATGTTGAAATTGAATGGGTAAAACCTGAAGCAAATGATGGCGATAAAGGAATTGTGGCGGTTGAATTAACTGTGAATAATTCAAAAATTAGGCTTGATTAATACCTGGTAAATAATAAATAAAAAGTAAGGTAAACTTAAGTCAGTAATTCCCCATGTGCTTACACCTTGTAAGCGCCTTGCGAGTCTTAATCACTAATCACCACCAAGACGCGCATCATGTCTTGTTAGGTTGATTTATGTCATTTAAAGATTTAGGCGTTAATCCTGCGCTGATTAAAGCGCTTCATACCGCTGGTATTGAAAAGCCATTTCCTATTCAAAAAGCAACCTTGCCTGATGCAATTGCTGGTAAAGATATTTTGGGCAGAGGCCAAACTGGATCGGGTAAAACCCTAGCCTTTGGTTTAGCACTAATGACCAGAATTGCTGGTAATACAGCAAAACCAATGCAACCACTTGCTCTAATTCTTTCGCCAACTAGAGAGCTTGCGATGCAGATAAGTGATGTAATTGCGCCACTTTCTAGAACAGTTAATTTGAACTCTCAAGTTGTAGCCGGCGGTCTTTCTTACTCAAAGCAGATTCAAGCTTTAAAACGAGGTGTCCCGATTGTCGTGGCAACACCGGGGCGATTAATTGATTTGATCCAAAAGAAACATATTCGATTAGATGATATTTCTATAACAGTATTAGATGAGGCCGACCAGATGGCTGATATGGGATTTCTACCAGATGTTAAAAAAATTCTTGATCAAACTAAGCCTAATGGGCAACGTATGTTGTTTAGCGCCACATTAGATAAAGATGTTGATTCTCTGGTTAAGAAGTACTTAAAAAATCCAATGACCCACTCACTTGCAAATGAGAAGTCAACTGCTGGGAATATGACCCACCATGTGTTAATACTTGAGCAAGCACATAAGGATTTAATTACCTCCCAAATTGCCGCTAGAAAAGGAAAGAGTATTTTCTTTGTTAGAACTAAACACGGCGCAGATAAACTTACAAAAAAGATGAATGAGGTTGGTGTTGCAGTGGGAGCTCTTCATGGTGGTAAAACTCAGGCGCAACGTTCTCGAGTTTTAGAAGCGTTTAAATCTGGTCAAACCAATGCGTTGGTGGCAACAGATGTCGCCGCCCGTGGAATCCATGTTGATGATGTCTCACTAGTAGTTCATGTTGATGCTCCAGAAAATCATAAAGATTATTTACATAGAGCTGGCAGAACTGCTAGAGCTGGCGCAGTTGGCACAGTGGTAACTCTTGCAACTCATAAGCAACGCAAGGGTGTGCATGGGTTAACAGCGAGAGCTGGAGTTAGATTAAGTGAATCAACGGTTAGGCCATTAGATGCTAACTTGGTAAGAATTACTGGAGCGGCAGAACCATCTGGTATTCCAATTGTGTTGGCTGGCTCAGCAAAGGGTGAGGGTGGCGGTAAATCTGATCGCTACCGGGGTTCAAGATCAAGGGGTGGCGGCAAAAAGAAGAAATCTCGTCCACGCCCACATGAGCGTCGCAAACGTCCTAGATAAGAAGATTTAGTTAAATACATTTCTTATGTCAAAGATTTCTAGCAATATAGAGTTAAATGGAATTAACTTTATTTCTCAATCAGAGCGAAAAGGCAGTGCAAAATCTTTATTTTGGCCATGGGCTGCAGCTAATGTTTCATTCTTAGCGCTTTCCTATGGCTCTTTCTTTCTAGGTTTTGGAATCTCATTTTGGCAAGCAACATTTGCGGCTGTGATTGGAACAGTAAGTAGCTTTTTATTAGTTGGAGTCTCATCCCTTGCTGGCAAGCGAGCAAACGCGCCAACCATGACTTTATCTAGGGCAGCATTTGGTGTTAAGGGAAATATATTACCGGGGGTTTTGTCATATTTAATATTTGTTGGTTGGGAGACAGTTTTAGTATCCCTAGCCACCCTTGCATCAGAGACAGTTTTAACCAGGGTTGGTCATTTAGATGTAAACCTGTCAAGAGTTTTAGGATTTTTACTAGCAGGTGGATTAACAATTATTGGCGGCGTTTTAGGTTTTAAGGTGATTATGAAGTTACAGGTTTACTTAACAATAGCTACTCTGATATTAACTGCAGGTTATATTGGACTAACAGTAAATAAAATTAATTGGTCTTCGGTTAGCGATATACCTTCAGGATCAACACAAGGGTTTATCGGCGCTTTAATTTTTGGCGTTACCGGATTAGGACTTGGCTGGGTAAATTGCGCGGCCGATTACTCAAGGTATTTACCAAGAAAAGTTTCTAGTAAGGCGGTAATTAGCTGGACAGTATTTGGTGCATCTATTGTGCCGATAATTTTAGTGATCTACGGATCATTACTTGCAGGATCTAGTAAAGAGTTAAATGACCAAGTGGCAAGTGATCCAATTGGTGCACTAACAACACTTCTTCCTACCTGGTATTTAGTTCCATTTGCGCTCGTAGCTGTTCTTGGCTTAATTGGCGGAGCGATTCTGGATTTATACTCTTCTGGTCTTACCTTAGTTTCAATTGGTTTACCGGTTAAAAGACATATTGCTGCCAGTATTGATGGGGTAATAATGACACTTGGCACAATTTATTTAGTCTGGTTTGCAACCGACTTTTTTGTCCCATTCCAAGGTTTTTTAATTACCTTAGGAGTCCCAATAGCAGCCTGGTCTGGATTGTTTGTGGCAGATGTTTTAATGCGCAAGAGCTATAGCGAAAAAGAACTATTTGATCCAAATGGTAGGTATGGTGCTTACAACTTCAAATCAATCGGTTTACTTATCCTTGGTTCATTTATTGGCTGGGGATTTGTAACAAACTCACTTGCTTCTTGGCTTTCTTGGCAAGGGTATTTACTGGCACCAATTGGCGGCCGCGAAGGCAGTTGGGCCTATGCAAATCTTGGTGTGATTGCCGCATTACTAATTGGTTTTGTAGGACATATTGTTTTATCTAGAAAAGAGATAGCAAAGCAGAGTATTTAATTTTTCCAAGAGGTAAATAGAGGTCTGCCTTCGGCATACCCGGCAGCTGATTGGATTCCAATAACTGCTTTTTCGTTGAACTCAATTAAGTTT
>JBEGQD010000075.1:0-4251 GCA_041181125.1 Actinomycetota bacterium
GTTAGGTAGATTGTTGTTTACCTCAACCTCGTTGTACTTAGTAATTGTAGGCTTACCATTTTTATCTAAAGCTGGAACAGTCTTTGTGACATTCTTTCCATTTTTATCTTTAACAGTAATTTTCTTAGTCTTATAAACAGGCACCTTTACAGTTCCACCGTTTACAGTCTTAAGTGCTGGGTCATTCCAATTAGTAATTTCACCGGAGAAAATCTGGGCTAGCACCGCTTCATCAAGGTATAAAGGTGTTTTGACTGTTGGCAGGTTATACATAATTGCAATTGGAGCTGCATAAACTGGCGCATAGACAAAGTTTGTTGGTGCACCAGATGTATATGGAGCATCTGATCCAGCAAAATCAACTAAATTAGCAGCAAAATCAGAACGACCTTTTGATGACCCACCAGCTGTGTAGTTAACGGTGTGGCCTGAATCTTTCGCAAAATCAACCTTACATGAATCGATAAGTGGTGATGCAAATGTTGCACCGCTGCCATTAATCGCGCCAGCAAATGCTGGTGATGCAGAAATTAATGCAAATGTGGTTACGATTGCCGAGAAGACAATCTTCTTTCTATTTTTCATCTACTCTTCCCCTTTGTGATAATGGAACTAGGTAGTTGAAAATTAGTGATTGCGGCTTAACTTTTAGGTTAATTTAAACCAACAGAGCGTGTAGATCAGGTTAACAATTGGTATACAAAACTTAAAAATTGCTGAAGGAAAACCTCAGGCTCGATTCGAATTTCTAAGGTTAACCAAATCTTCCAGAGACATAATCCTCTGTTCGCTTCTCCTTTGGATTAGAGAAGATGTCTGAGGTTGAACCGACCTCAATTAATCTACCTGGACCGCCATCTGATAAGAAAAATCCGGTGTAGTCAGAGACTCGGGCTGCCTGCTGCATGTTATGAGTAACAATTACGATGCTGATTGATTTTGAAAGCTCAGCAATCGTGCCTTCGATCCGTAAAGTTGATCCTGGATCAAGGGCTGAACATGGCTCATCCATCAACAGAACCTGTGGATTAACTGCAAGTGATCTGGCAATGCAAAGGCGTTGTTGCTGTCCACCTGATAAAGCACCACCATACTCATTTAGGCGATCCTTAACCTCATCCCATAATCCAGAACGCACCAGGCAACTTTCCAATAATTCATCAGCATTATTTATTTTAATCTGGGCTAATTTTAATCCAGAAAGTACATTTTCTTTGATAGTCATCGAAGGAAATGGATTTGGCTTTTGAAATACCATACCAACCTGTAATCTGATCTTTGTAACATCAACACCTGGTTGGTAAATATCTTTACCATCAAGTAATACCTCACCAGCTAATGCTGCTGTTGGAATAAACTCATGCATTCTGTTTAGAGTTCGAATGAATGTTGACTTACCGCACCCTGATGGGCCAATTAATGCAGTTACAGTTCCACGTGGAAATTCCATTGAGATATCTTCTAGAACATGCTTTGAACCAAACCAAGCATGCACATTTTTAGCCTCAAGGCCGGTACCAGCCATATTTTCTGATTTGCCCTCCTGTGGACGACGAGCGGCAACACTTGCTAGCGAGCTTGTTTGTGCCTTAGCACCTTGGTTTGTCACACCTTTGCTTTCAATCTTTTCACTTGTATTACTCATTTCATCCTCTCGATTCATCCCTTGGTTGTCAGACTGATTTGAATTCACTACTACTTCCCCTTGCGATCTTTAGTCGCGCCAAAATAACGAGCTAAGGAGAAAAATATGAAAACCACAATCATCAATACAAAAACGCCTAGCCAGGCACGTTGAATCGACAACTCATTTCCTAAACCGTAATTTTTCCAAACATAATATGGCAGTGCTGAGTTATTGCCGCTAAATGGATTTAAGTTCAGCGCATCTGCCCCACCGATAGTTAACAACAAAGGTGCGGTTTCTCCTGCAATACGGGCAATACCCAAGATGATTGCAGTTACTAAGCCGCTTCGCGCTGCTGGGATAACAATCATGGCAACCGTGCGCCACTGGGTGGCACCCAAAGCCAAACCGGCCTCACGAAGATCAGTTGGAATTAACTTTAAAACCTCCTCCGAGGTTCTTGCCACAGTTGGGATCATTAAAATTGCAAGCGCCATAGCGCCAGCAACTGCGTTATAGCTATTTCCCAAATTAATCATCCAAATTGCATAGATAAACAAACCGGCAACAATAGATGGGATTCCACTCATTGCTTGAACAAAAAATCTTACTAAGCCAGCGAATTTTCCTTTAACTTCAACGATATACAAAGCAGCTAATATGCCAATTGGCGTACTAACCAAACTTGCTAGCAATACCAAGTAGACAGTTCCAACAACTGCATGAAGCAATCCACCCTCACTTAATGGTGAATCTGAGGCAGATAGTGACATGTCCTTTGTGAAAATCCCAAGTGAAAATCCACCTACACCTTTACGTATGATTTCATAAAGGAGAGAAATTAAGGGCACAACTACAAAAGCGGCTGCCACATAAACTAAAACTGTAGTAGTTGAGTTCCAAGCTGCCTTTCGATCACGTCTTAAACCACTGACAACTGATGCAGTTAATACCGCCATAATAATTAGGACAACTGTGAATCCTAAGGTTCCTTTTAATGGCGAGAATCCCACAATTAAAAATGTGGAAAGGGCAGTAAAAAGCGCGCCAAGTATTTCTGGAATAAGGTTTTTTGGTTTTGGTTGCCAAGGCTTACTTGGCAACGGCTTTTCTAATAGTGCGCTCATTAGCCTTTTCTCGCAGTTCTATTAATTATGATATTTGCCAGGAAATTTACAAATAAGGTAACCAAGAAAAGTACAAATCCGGCAGCCATTAAGGCCTTTAGCTCAACGGCATCTGCCTCACCAAATTTATTAACAATCATTGATGCAACAGAGCCACCAGCACTAAGTAGTACTTCAATTCTTATGTCATAAACCAGATTTAAGACGGTGTAAACCGCAACTGTTTCACCTAATGCTCGACCTAAGCCAAGCATCGCACCACCAATTACACCACCTGAACCATATGGAAAAACTACCGCTTTGATCATCGCCCATTTTGTAGCACCTAATGCATAAGCAGCCTGGATTCGATCAAGTGGAGTTTGGGCAAACACTTCACGTGATATTGATGTAACAATTGGAATGATCATAATTGCCAAAACTAGACCGGCAATAAATGGTGAGCGAGAGAATGCGTTCGCTGGCATATCAAAGATCGGAATAAATCCTAAATACTTATGAATTAATTTTGCCCAGTACTCTGCATGTGGCATTAATATGAAGTATCCCCATAATCCAAATACCACTGATGGAATTGCTGCCATTACATCAATAATCAAAACCATCGGCTTCTTTAGCCACTCTGGCGCGTAATAGGAGAGAAATAGTGCGGTGCCAACTGCAACTGGAACGCCAAAAATTACCGCTAACAGACCAATCACCAATGTGCCATAAAGCATCGCACCAATTCCGTATGAAGCAGGAAGTCCCTCATCAGGTAGCGCATCAATCCAATCAAAGCCAGTTAAAAACTTTAATCCTTCACTTCGAAAAACCTCAAAGCCGTTATAAACCAAAAAAAATGCAATTAAGGCGAGAATAAATAAGGACGATAAGCCACCAGCGGTAACAACAGCTCTAAAAACTTTGTCAGAAAATCTAGGTTCGGAGGAAATAAGCCGTGGCCGTGGAGTTTGAGTCATACTCATGGCGCAATCATGGTGGTATTGCGCAAGGATTGAACAGATGCAAGGTTAAAAGCAGGTTAACGAAGGGTGAAATCAGGCGTAGATCTGATCCAATAGGCTTGCCCCATATGAGCCAAGATCTGCCACACCTAATCTGGGTCGATTGTGAGATGACAGGGCTGGATATCAATAAGGATGCCTTGGTTGAGATCGCAGTTTTAGTAACTGATGCCCAACTTAATGTGTTGGGTGAGGGTGTTGATCTAGTTATCAAATGTGAGCAATCCAAGTTAGATGGCATGGATGATTTTGTTAAAAATATGCACACCAGCTCTGGCCTGATCACTGAGATCCCAAATGGCACAACCCTTGAAAAAGCTGATGATGCAATCATTACCTACTTAAAAAAGTACGCACCAAGTGAGGGCAAATCCCCATTGGCTGGAAACTCTGTCTATGTTGATCGCGCCTTTATTGCCAGGGATCTACCAAAGTTAAATGCCTATCTGCATTATCGAACCATTGATGTTTCAACCATCAAAGAGTTAGC
>JBEGQD010000076.1:0-15761 GCA_041181125.1 Actinomycetota bacterium
ATCTCTGCAAAGGAGCCTTGAATTCTTATCTCGCGATGAAATACATCAAATGCGTTTATCTTAAAGGTATCGTCTGGTTCACCCACTCCGTAAACCATAAATGTTCCACCACTTCTTGTAAGTGGTACGCATATCTCTGCAACCTCCATAGAACCAGTTGCCTCAACTACTATGTCGTAACCACTAGGTGATGCTTTAAGTAGCTCGTCTTTAGATTTAGCAACATTTTTTCGATCCATTAGGTATGTTTTATTCGCCCCTAATTTTTTAGCTAGATCTAATTTAAATTGTGTTGAGCCGGCAACCGTTACTGATGCCGCTCCTGATGTTGCCATCAACTGTGCAAGCAGTTGACCAGTAGGACCTGCACCAAAAATTAATGCACTGCTTCCAGGTTTAATCCCAAGCATCTGTGCTCCATGCATCGCACATGCTGCTGGTTCGGCAAAGATTGCAGTCTCAGGCGCCAGATTTCCCACCTTAAAAACTAAATCCTCAGTTGCAATCATGTACTCAGCAAATGAGCCAGGCCAGTTTGTACCAAGTCCTTTACGATTATGACAAAGAATTGGTTTGCCCTCGCGGCAAAATTCACAATCACCACAACTAACTACCGGGTTAACAGTTACTCGCTCGCCAACTTTGAATTGAGTAACACCAGCACCGAGAGATGAAATAATTCCAACCATCTCATGTCCTGGAATAAGTGGAAACTCCGCTAAAAAATCACCTTGGTGGATGTGTAAATCTGTTCCACAAACTCCAGCTAATTCGATCTTTATTAATACCTCACCAGCTTTTGGCTCAGGTGTTGGTATCTCTTTGATTGCAAAGTTTTTCGCTGCTTCATAAACAACTGCTTTCATAAACACCCCAAGCTATTGAGTAATTGGATAGATAAAAGTATTTCACTTATCGTGTAGAAATAGCAATAGAGTGGATTTCCTACTTAACTAAAGCGAATTAACACCTTAATTTGCTCACCTGCGATTGCAGTATCAAAAGCTTGCTGAGCCTGAGCTTTTGGAAAAACTGCAGTCACAATCTCTTTGGCATTAAATGAAGGTTGGCTAATGATTTTAATTGAGTCATGGTAATCAGCCGGTAGGTATGTTGCCGAACCCTGAATTCTAATTTGATGGTCTTGAATTATCGGCAGTGGAACTGTTACCTCTTTTGCTGGAACTCCAACAATCATTACTGTTCCAGCTTTATCAGCCAGAGCAATTGCCTGTGAGACTGTGTGTTGAATTGCTACACAATCATAGACAACATCAATACTTTGTCCGACTGCTTCTCTAATATCTGTTGGCAAGGTTTTACTTGCTGCATCAAAAACCATATCAGCGCCAAGTTGCTTTGCCAAATTGCGCTTCTTCTCAACTAAATCTGTCATCACTATTTTCTTAGCATTAAAGTACTTAGCTGCATAAAGTGTTAATAATCCAATTGTGCCGCAACCTAAGATGGCAACAGTTTTACCAGTTAAATCTTTGCTACCAACAAAAGAGAGTTTGACTGCATGTACCGGTGTTGAAAGCGGCTCAATCATGGCGGCTGCTTCATCTGAAAAGGATTCTGGAACTTTATGAAATCTAGTTGCTGGCAGTGTCCAATAATCTGCCATACCGCCTTGGGCGTAACCACAACCGAAGAACTTTAAATTCTCACATAGGTTTTCTTGGCCACCCTTACAATTTTTGCAATCCCAACATGGTAGATCTGGTTCCACAGTTACTCGATCTCCAACTGCAAACCCTTTAACATCAGAGGCAATCTCACGTACTACACCAACTACCTCATGTCCTGGGTTGTAAGGGACCGGTACAAATGGATGATGACCTTGTACGGCGTGAATATCAGAGCCACAAACCCCAGTTACAAGTGTTTGTGCCAAAATTTCACCAGCTTTAAGAGTTGGCTTCTCTACCTCTTGCAAGGTAACGGTATTAACACTTGTTGCTACTAGACGTTGCATTTAATCCTCATAACTAAACGATTGTAATTTAACTGATATTACCCTGAACTTGACTGAGTAGATAGATAAATCTCTGACAGATTAAGGAAGTGCTGGGGCTGAATCAAGAGTGAATGAGTAGGTTTTTGATCCACCTGTTGGTAGATCTACAACGATAGTTACTAAATCACCAGGCGCGTGGGACCTAACTCTGACTATTGCACCAATTGCATCATTGATTTTAAAGCCATCTATGGTTTTAACTATCGAACCAACACTCATTCCCGCCCGCTCTGCCGCCTTACCTGCGGTAAGTGCCAAGATTTTTGCGCCAACACCTGTATATGAGGGGTCAAATGAGACACCAACAATTGGTTTGGTTGATTTACCAGTTGCAATTAACTCATCGACAATTCGCTTAGCTTGATTAAATGGAATCGAAAAGCCAAGTCCAATATTTCCATTTGTAGTAGCAGTTGCGCCTAAAGTTGCAATCGCAGAGTTCACACCAATAATCCGACCTTGCGAGTCAACCAATGGCCCGCCGGAGTTACCCGGATTAATCGCTGCATCCGTCTGAATAGCATCCATATAGCTTTCAGCTGTTGATGAACCGGTTGTGACCGGTCTATTTAATGCTGAAACTATTCCACTAGTTACTGTTCCAGATAAACCAAGTGGTGAGCCAAATGCAATTACTGGATCGCCAATTGAAATTGAGGATGAGTCACCAATAGGAATCTCTGGCAAGAAACCTTTCTTAATGGAAATGACTGCTAAATCGTATTCTGAATTACGACCAATAATTGAGGCTGGATAGATATCTCCGTTGTTTAGTTCAACATCTATGTTGCCTGAAGTGGCGGCCGATTCAATTACATGGTTGTTGGTAATAATAAATGAGGAAGTGCCATCTGACTTATATATGGAGCCAGAACCAGTGCCATTTCCGTTAGTTGCAGTTACCTCAATAGAGACAACTGCAGGTGAAACTAATTGCGCAATACTTTTAACATTCGCACCAGTTGCACCAATATCTACCGCACTTCGCCCTTTAGCGCAGCTGCCATTTTTTGAAAGATAAAGTGCGTTGGTTTTGTTATCTACACACGCCTTAACAATCGGTACATTTGTTGGACCTGCTATTGCATAACCGCCCACAATTGTGGCGCCTAATACAAAACCAGTTAATACCTTAAATGCACCGCTTCTCATTTGCCTCCTATTGCCTGGATCGAGAGATATTAAATTAATACTCTGTAAATTACCTGAGAGCAACCTTATCGTTAGGTGAATCTTCGTAACTCATATTCCTAACATCTGCGCTCAATAGCGGTAAAGATATGGCAAGGATAGATATGCCAACTAACACATAGACCACATTATCTAAGCCAATAAGTGAGGAGGCAGGGGCTGCAATAGCTAAGCCAATTGGTTTAAAAATTAATGAACCAAGTGCGTCAAATGAGGAGACTCTAGATAAGGCATCTCTTGGCACCTTACGGTGCAGAGCGGTATACCAAAGTGTTCCCCAAAGATCTAAGGTAATACCAAAAAGAAAAGCACAAAAAGCTATGAAGAGTAGCGACTGCGGCTTAGCTAGAGAGAATATATAAAAACAAACAGTAAAAGATGAGATTTGTAAGAATCTTATTGGATACTTTGGTTTAATCTTCATTGCAATTAAAGCGCCAACAATTAAGCCGGCGGACTCAGCGGTGATAACCAATGACCAAGATTTTGCGCCATCAAAGTGTTCTAAGGCAACTAGTGGGCCTAAGACATTCTCCGCCGCCGCCCAGCACATAATTATGAATGAGAATGAGATGACCACGATAACAATCCACTTAAATGAGATAAATACTTTCCAACCATGAGCTAGATCCTCAATCATGGTGTTTTTTGAGTTTTTGATGCGGGGAGTTAAGTGTCTGAAGGTAAATACCATCGCCCCTGAGATTAAAAATGTTGCTGAATCAATTCCAAGGGTAACCGCTGCGCCATAACCATCAATTAAAAATCCAGCAGAGGCCGCTCCTAAAATTAAGCCGGCATTTGCAACTAATGAGTTAATTGCATTTGCTTTTTGTAGCCCTGCCTCTGGCATAATTGAAGGCATAATTCCTGTAAAAGCTGGCCAATAAACACCCCATAAAATTCCATAGGCGCCATTAACGATTAGTAGTACAACTAGTGGCACATTCCCAGTTGCGAAGTAGCCAACCTGCACAAATAGAATTGCCCCCGCTATCATGTCGGTTATTCCAACCATTCGAGCTCTGCCATATTTATCAGCGATTACACCACCAAAGGGTGCCATTATTAAAAACATAGCGGTGGTACTTCCTAAAACTAAACCAAGCATATTTGCTGAGCCGTTTGGCAGCGCTAATATTCCAAAAGCTAGTGCTATTGGACTCATTCCATTTCCATAATTTGAGATAAATCTTGCCGTAAAAAATTTCATAGCATGTGGTTGGGCTAGCACCTGCCGGGTTTGCATCACTTAAATCTCTTCCCGATAGGTTGTAATTGAATCTAGAAAATCTAAATTTGGTGTAATACCAATGCCGGTTGTATTTGGAACATCTAAGTAGCCATCATTCATTACAAATGGCGCAGTTAAATCCTCACTAAAATATCTTGATGAGGCAGAGGTATCACCTGGCAGTGTAAAGCCGGGAAGGGCAGCGAGTGCCAAATTAGCCGCTCTACCAATTCCAGTCTCAAGCATGCCACCACACCAAACTGGAATCTTATTTTTAATACAAAGATCATGAATCTTTACCGATTCAATATATCCACCAACTCGACCTGGTTTAACATTAATAATTGTTGTGGCTTTAAGTTCTAGGGCATCCCTAGCAGACTGCAGTGAAATAATTGATTCATCTAAACAAATTGGAGTCTTAACCTGTTTAGCAAGAAGTGCGTGACCTAAAATGTCATGTTCATCTAATGGTTGCTCAATTAGTAAGAGATTAAACTCATCTAGCGCTGCTAAATGTTTGCCATCATCTCTGGTGTATGCCTGATTAGCATCTACCTGTAGCAAAATTGTTGGATATAAATCACGAATCTTTTTAACCGCTGCAATGTCCCAACCTGGTTCAATTTTAAGTTTAATTCGCTGATACCCCTGCTCGATATATGAGCAAACCTCATCTGCTAATGCCGATAAATCATTTGCAATACCAACTGAGACACCACAAGCAACTCTTGCTTTAGTAGCACCTAGATAGGTAGCAAGTGAGATTTTTTGATCCTGCAGCTGGGCATCTAATATCGCTGTTTCAAGTGCGGCCTTTGCCATTGGCGCACCTAAAAATGGTTTTAAAACTGGTGCTACCTCTTCGGCGGTAATTGTTGGTTTACTTTTCAATGCTGGAATTAAAAATCTTTTCATCAAATCAAGACAGCCGGCAACATACTCAGGCGAGTAGAGCGGCTCAGACATTGCCACACACTCTGCCCAACCAGTTGTGCCATTCTCATTTACAACCTTAACTATCAATACCTCTCGAGATGTCTGGGTACCAAATGAGGTTCTAAAAGGTCTAACCAATGGCAGGGCAATGATGAAAAGCTCAATCTTTTCGAGTTTCATATCCTCACAACATATTCACTATTTGTAGAAAAACCAATTACTCGCCCACCCTTAGCTAGTGCTTGGGTAAATTGCTCGCGCACCTTGCGGCGCCAGATTAAATTCTCACCAATATCACTCGCTCTTATTGCCACAATATCTGTTGGAATTTTAATCAAGATATCATCTGGATTACTTTGGTCTAGCAACTGCCTTGGCGTTGGGTTATCACCAGTAACTGGCCAAGCGGCCATAACTCGATCTGATTCATCTCCGGCATTTAAGGCATCGGGCATATCGCCATAAAAATTTGGATAGTAGGCTGAGATATTAACGCCAAGCTTTATTAGATTTAACTTTGCATTTCTGCTAACCAATGGATCAAATGTCCAACTAATCTCTGGGTAATTATTTTTCTTCGCCCAATGCCATTGATCAATCTTTAGCTCATACCCAACACCACGATCGCGATACTTATCTAATACCGCAGTCATATGTGAGTGAAGATGTAAGCCGCCGGTAGTTGCAGGAAAGGCAAAGGCGGCGCCAACACAACTACCTGCAATAAATGCCCCAGATAAATAGGCACCGCTATGAACCATCGCTTGCAAAAGATTTGGAGTGATCTCAGTACCACTATCCATTGCCCAGGTTTGATCAAATATCTGGCGAGCTAATTGCTGATCTGAAATTGAGATAAGTGGGCGAATTTCAATGCTCATCAAGCAATTATAGCCACCTAGCAATTTACCTATTTAGCCGAATAATCTCACCATCAATTAACTGCTGTGGGTCGATTCCCTTTAAAAAATGGATCTTTGCTTTTCCATTCACCTGCCAATAATCAGTATTACTTCTCATAACTATTGCAGTTAACTCATCAATACCAATTAGAACGCAATCATCTGGCACATGCATTAATAACTTAGCAGCACTCTCTGGGATCCACTTAAAAAACTTATTAAAATGTGGAATAACTCTGATATTTGGAATTAAATTTAAACCCGGGGTTGGCTCACTTTTGCTTAATCTAAAATTTGGAATATGTGATGATAAAACCATCGCCCCAGCGCTGCAACCAGCTAGTGAGCTACCGCCTTGCCAACTCTCTAAAATCACCGACCAGAGTGGAGTATTAATCAATGTGCTTGCAAGGTAGTGGGGATCACCCCCAGACATATAGATGAGTGCGCTATTTTTTATTTTATCTACATACTCTAAATTATGAGCATCCTCTCGATTATAAATTGGTAGGTATATAACTTTGCTACCGATTAAATTACCTTGAGCTTTTCCTAAATCCTGCCAATACTTAAGCCGGCTTTGACTCTCCTGCCCAGCTGCGGTGGGAATTTGGATATAAGTATTTTCTCTGCCATTTTTAATGCCATCAGTTATTAATGATTTTTCAAACTCGGCCATCGCTGGCAGGTACTCACCAGATCCAACTAATGCTAATGAGCCACTCATATTGTGCGCCTGGGGCGTAACCTACTAACCGTGAAGTTGATTGAGCTTAATACCAGCGAGATCTCTTAAACTTACTCCAAGCCTTGCACGGTGTCTCATACCGCTCATTAATATATTTCAAGCCCCAACTAATTTGAGTAACCGGATTAGTTCGCCAATCAGTTCCAACAATCTCCATTTTAGTAGCAGGCAGTGCTTGGGCAATTCCATGAGCTCCCGAGATCTTATTTCTAGCTTTGTAATTCCAATGACTCTCTTTTGTCCAAAGCTTATTTAGGCAACCAAATTGAGTCTCAGACCATTGGTAATCAGATGCGATGATCGCTTTGGCAACCAACTTTGCCCCGTGGGGCTGCCTTGCTAACTCAACCTGTCTAACCGCAAGTGATAAAAGTGCCATCGTGGAGGCATCCACATTCTTAACCGCATCTAGCTCTAACTCAGATGGGGTGGTATCGACCGGCTCCTCGGTAGTAGGGGCTGGCTCGGAGGTCGCGGCCTCATTTGGAACGGTCACATAAAACTGCAAGGTGCCGGAGGCGTAGGTTGGCTCAACCGTCATTAGGAAGAAGGCCATAAAGGCAGCTATAAGTGAGAGTCGGCGAACTCTGATCAGGCGCTTGCGCGCATACTCAAGCTTCATAGCAAGCACCGCCTTCCTACTCATCACAACCCCTAACCCTTAACTGGCCACCCAAAGCAGCCCTTTGGCCACCTCTTTGACTGCTTTAGGGTGTCAGGCGGGGGTGGGAGGGGCAACTTTATAGTGGCGTGTGGCGCGATTATCTTTATATTCACAGGCTACCCGGTTATTAAAACCGCAGGTCAGAAAGAGTAAAGTCCGATTTATCCGTTATGTCAGTGAAGGGTTAAAAATCAGCTGGTGAAGTTAATGGGTTCCTCAAGTAGCTCAGTTACCAAGGCTGCGATCTGGCTGCGCTCGCTCCGAGTCAGCGTTATATGGGCGAAGAGCGGGTGACCTTTTAAGGACTCAACCACTGCGACCACCCCATCATGCCGGCCCACCCGCAGGTTATCTCGCTGGGCCACATCATGGGTCAGAACTACCCGAGATCCCTGGCCAATTCTAGAAAGAACGGTTAGCAATACCCCTCGCTCAAGTGATTGGGCTTCATCAACTATTACAAATGAGTCATGAAGGGATCGCCCGCGAATATGGGTAAGCGGAAGGACCTCAATTAATCCTCGTTCAATTACCTCATCAATTACCTGCTGGCTAACTAGTGCTCCTAATGTGTCAAAGACTGCTTGGGCCCAAGGTGACATCTTTTCATTTTCAGATCCTGGTAAATATCCAAGCTCTTGCCCGCCAACTGCATAAAGTGGGCGGAATATAACTACCTTTTTATGTAATCGCTTTTCAAGAACAGCCTCAAGTCCTGCTGAAAGTGCAAGTGCGCTCTTTCCGGTTCCAGCTCGGCCCCCTAAAGAGACAATTCCAATCTCTGGATCTAACAAAATATCTAATGCCACTCTTTGCTCAGCACTTCTGCCATGTAAACCAAAGGCGGCTCGATCACCTCGAACTAGTTGCAGATGTTTATCTGGCGTAACTCGAGCAAGTGCGCTGCCTTTTTCTGAATGTAGAACAACTCCAGTATGACAGGGGTGAGTTTTAGCTAACTCATGAGCTATTCGATCCTTCTCATAAAGTGAATCAATAATTGTTGAGCCCACACTCTCCTCAACCATTCCAGTCCAACCATTACTGCTAGCTAATTCGGCTCGATACTCCTGCGCCTCCACGCCAACAGATGATGCTTTAACCCGCAGTGGTAGATCTTTGGTAACTAATACCACCTTGCGCCCATCTGCCATTAAATTTTTTGCAATAGCTAAAATTCTTGAATCATTTGAACCATCTCTTAAAAAGCCAGCAGGTAACTTTGAAACATCGGAGTGATTTAATTCAACCGCCAATGAGCCACCAATATCATTTATACTCACAGGGTGATCTAATCTGCCACTTTTCACGCGTAAATCATCAAGTGTGCGCAGCGCGGCTCTGGCAAAGTAACCAAGATCTGGATGGTCTCGCTTGGTCTCTAACTCACCAATAACTGTGATTGGGATTATTACCTCATGCTCAGCAAATCGAGTCAGGGCTACCGGGTCGGCAAGCAGCACGCTGGTATCTAAAACATATGTGATTCGCGCAGGATTTGATTGGGTAGCTACTGACTTTAAGACAATAGATTCACTGGCCAATTTCTATCATCGCAATCTGTTTAATTGTGCTCGCGTTTTGGAAGTAAGTAAACGGTAAATTATCAACCTCAAGATTTTGCGCAGACACGCAAGGGTTAAAGGTTAAGTTTAGATAAAGGATTTAAGGCTAATTGCCGAAGTGGTTTCGCTTCACTGAACGCTCTATCCAAATTGATGCCACTGGTAGGGTCCCGGCGAGTAAAAACAATCCAGTGCTAAGTAATGATTTCCGCTGGGCAATGCACAGGTGCAGTGCAGCTATTAAATATATTGGATAGGTAAAGCCATGGAGTATTGGAATCCAGATAAAACGTTCATAGAAAGTGCTGTCTGAGAGTAAGTACTTAGCAGGCATGTAGACAAACCAGAGCAGTAAAGACATAACACCTGCCCAAATAGCCATAACTCTAAATCTGGTTATAACACCACTCATCTACTCTTCCCCACCTTCTCTACTTTCTTTGGAGCTCTAAACTGTGGAAACAATGGTGCAACTAATAGTAACAACCCCATAAACCACCAAACGACGACATAGGAGATGTGTTGCCAATAAAAACCAGGTATCTCCTGCGAGATCGCAGGTGATGGAATCGGTGAAATGTTATTTTTTCTCATATTTAAAAAATTCTCTGATTGCAAAATAATATAACCATCATATAAAAATGGGTTCTCTTTACTGACTACTAATGATGGATCTATTCGTGATAACTCGCCTGGCTTGGCAAAGGCCCGATCAACATTTTGTCTTGGGTATTGCCGGCCGACTATTTCAACTGGTGTATTGATTAATACCGGATCAAGCTTTGCTATCTCGCGCACTACTAAAACTGAATACCCACTCTTTAACTTTAACAATCTAACATCAAGGTTAGAAATTTTTCCTTCTTCAATTTTTTGATCACGGGCAATATAACTGGATGTGTAAATACCAGAGGTTGAAACTATACGATTAATCGCTGCAGTTGGCAGATTCTTGCCTGCATCTGATACCTGATCTAAATCAACAACTGGTAGGTCAGCTTTAGGAGCAGTTGACACACTCATATCTTGAGCACGATGCAGCTGCCACATACCAAGCTCAAATGTTGTGTAAATCAGTAATAGCCAGGTAGTTAACAGAAGTATTTTCTTAACTACCTTCATAAATGTTTAATTACTCTTCGTCTTTGCGATCAATTAATCTTTTGTATCTGCGATAAAAACTAATCATTAGAAATACCATCGCTAGGGTTAAAAAAATCATTGTCAATGAGCCCGCTACCCCAACATCAAAGCTTTGTGTCTCATCCATTATTCACTCCTTTGCTATAGAACCAAGCCTACTTAAATCTGAGCAAACCGCTCTACACTTACGCTGTGACTCATCCCAAAGTAGTAAGCGATCCGAGGCTGCGCCAGCGATATGGCATTAAAGATACCAATCGTAATTGGATTTGGCCTGCCATTATTTCAATTTTGCTTGTTGCCACCTGGTTTATTTGGGGTGGTATTAATGCCGCAAATCCTAATGTTAGATCTGAGTTAATCTCATTTAAAGTTTTAGATGATAAAACCGTTGTTATTTCCTACACAATTTCAGTTAAAGATATTGGCATAGACCATAGCTGCTCGGTTGTAGCTCGTGATCTTGAAAAAAATGTAATTGGCGAAATCACCGATCAGATCGCTGCCAACTCGCTTATGCCGGGCAAGAATCAGCGCAGTATCGAGATATCCACCCGTTTGCCTGCGGTAAATGCAGGAATTAGTAGTTGCCAGTAACATTTATCAATTATGAATCAACCAACTCAGACCTGGCTTACCCAGGAAGCTGCTGATCGACTAGCAGCAGAACTTGCAGAGCTTGAGGGTCCACTTCGTGCTGAGATAATTAAAAAAATTGAAACTGCAAGGGCTGAGGGAGATTTAAAAGAGAATGGTGGTTATCACGCAGCACGGGAAGAGCAAGGAAAAATTGAGGGAAGAATTCGCCAACTCAAACACATGTTAGAACATGCTCATATTGGTACACCACCTGCTAGTGAGTCTGGAGTTGTTGGTCTTGGAATGTTAATTACAGTTGATATTGGTGGAGATGAACTTAAATTCCTACTCGGCTCCCGCGAGATTTCAAGTGGGGATGTTGATGTCTACTCAGAAAAGTCTCCTCTGGGTGCTGCTGTCCTTGGGGCAAAGGTTGGTGAAACAGTTAATTACACCGCACCAAATGGTAAACAAGTAGCTGTTGCTGTTCTTGAAGCACAGCCATTTATTTAATTACTTATTAGCAGCGTTACTGTATTTGCGAATACTAAGCGGCACAAATATTGCCATAATAATTATCATATAAATTATTGACATAAGTAGTGGATTATCACTTGGAAATGATCCAGCAGTAGCACCAAACTCATTTTTTAATCCAAATAATTCACGGCATCCTGCCACCATGGTAGAGACTGGATTCCATTCAGCCACATACTGCAATGGTTTTGGCATACCAGTTGTTGGTGCAAACGCATTAGATAAAAATGTAAGTGGGAAGACTGCGATAAAGGTAGCGTTTTGTGCTACTCGCTCCTCCCTAACTGATAATCCAATAATTACACCAACCCATGACATAGCAAAACCAAACATAAATAGAAAAACAAAACCTAAAAAGACTTTAAATGGTCCAGAGGTTGGCCGCCATCCAACAATAAATCCAGTAACTCCCATTACTAATAAGACGACGATATTTAAAACACCATCACCTAAAGTTCGGCCAAATACCACCGCTGATCTTGAGATTGGTAATGATCTAAATCGATCAATTAATCCTTTTTGCATATCAGCAGCTAGGCCTACTGCAGTTGCGGCCAGAGTAAAAGCAACAGTTTGTACAAATATGCCAGGCATAAGTAGCTGCACATAACCACCTGGCTGGCCAGTATCAATTGATCCACCAAAAACGAAACGGAAAAGCAAAACAAACATAACTGGCTGAATAGTTGAAAAAATCAAAACCTCAGGCACTCGAAGTAGTTGAAGAAGCTGGCGCTTAGTAATAACAATTGCATCTGAAATTGCGTTCACTATTTACTTCCTCTCTTACCTTTAGTTTTAACATCTACTTTTTCTTCACTTTTTTCCTCTGCCACATGTCCGGTCAGTGAGAGAAATACATCATCTAATGATGGCCGCTTAAGACCAATATCTAATGGGTGAATTCCTTTTTCATCAAGTAACTTTGCCGCCTCAATCAACGCTTTACTACCAGTAGTTACCGGTGCAGATATTTGGCGCAGCCCCTCATCAACATTAAGTGCACTTCCACTTACCTTAGCAACAATCTCTTTTGTTGCCGCTATATATTCACTCTCAACAACAATCTCAAGTCGCTCTCCGCCTACTTGTTTCTTAAGTGAATCTGATGTGCCACGGGCAATAACTTTGCCATGGTCAATTACTGCAATCTCATCTGCAAGATGATCTGCTTCTTCTAAATATTGAGTTGTCAACAACAATGTAACTCCGCCTTTTACTAACTCATCAATTACGCCCCACATATCTTGTCTTCCTCTTGGATCAAGACCGGTGGTGGGTTCATCTAAAAACAAAACCTTTGGGCGAATAATTAAAGAGGCTGCTAAATCTAATCTTCGACGCATTCCACCGGAGTAGGTTCTAATTGGCCGCTTTGCTGAATCGGTAAGTGAGAATTGTTCAAGTAATTCAACAGCGCGATCCTTAGCAGCTTTTACCGATAAGTGATAAAGCCGGCCAAACATTATTAAGTTATCCCAGCCAGTCAAAGTCTCATCAACTGCGGCATACTGCCCTGACAAACCAATAATTTTTCTAACTTCATCTGGATGTTTTGATACATCAATTCCAGCAACGGTCGCATGGCCTGAATCTGGTGAAAGCAATGTTGCTAAAATTCTTACAGTTGTAGTTTTGCCAGCTCCATTTGGGCCAAGCACACCAAGTACAGTTCCCTCTTCAACATCAAGATTTAATCCATCAAGCGCCTTAACTGAGCCTTTGTTGTATGTTTTAACTAAATTCTCTGCGGTAACCGCTTTCATATGAGTTATCTTAATGCAAATATAGAATAGAATGGAATATAAGGTGATTTTTCAGCGTTGACTAAAAGTCTAATAAACCTAAAGTAGAGAATGGGATTGGTAATGGCTAAATCAAAAGAAAACTCAAAAATTGATAAAAAATCCGGGCAAAATGAGGGACCGCTAACTCACAAAGAGATAATGATCGTCCTTAGTGGACTTATGACAGGTATGTTACTTGCCGCACTTGATCAAACAATTGTTTCAACTGCTTTAAAAAATATTGTTGAAGATTTTAATGGCTTAAACCATTACACCTGGGTGGTTACGGCTTATCTTTTAACTTCAACAGCCTCTACTCCACTTTATGGAAAAATCTCAGACCTTTATGGCCGTCGCCCAGTGTTTCAATTCGCAATTATTACATTCTTAATAGGTTCATTCTTAGCTGGTGCTTCACAAAATATGACTCAGTTGATTTTTACTCGCGCGCTACAAGGTTTGGGTGCTGGTGGCTTGATGGCACTCACATTCGTAATTATTGGTGACATAGTTTCACCACGTGAACGAGGCAAGTATCAAGGTTACTTTGGCGCAGTTTGGGGACTTTCATCTGTTGCAGGTCCATTACTTGGTGGATTTTTCTCCGACCATGCAACGATCTTAGGTATTACTGGATGGCGTTGGATTTTCTACATCAATCTTCCATTTGGAATTTTAGCTTTAGTTATTACATCTGCAGTACTACATATTCCAAAAGTTAAGCGCGAACACAAAATTGATTACTTCGGTGCATTAATTCTAGTTTTTGCAGTAAGCGCAGTTTTATTGGCAGTTTCTGTTTATGGACCAGAAGATGGTTGGACAGATTCTAGGACTTTAACAGTTTTTGGTTTGGGATTATTCTTAACACTTCTGTTTTTATGGCAAGAAACTCGCGCCAAAGAACCAATTTTGCCATTGCGTTTGTTTAAGAATCACACTTTCTCACTTACTTCAGCGCTTGGTTTTATTATTGGTGCTGGCATGTTTGGCGCAATTGTTATGTTACCGCTTTACCTACAAGTAGTTAAAGGTAATTCAGCTACATCAGCTGGCCTGAAATTGATTCCGTTAATGCTAGGTATTGTTTCAATGTCAATATTTAGCGGCAAAAGAATTTCATCGACAGGAAAGTACAAGATTTTCCCAATCCTTGGTGCAGCAATAATGACTCTAGGTTTAATATTGATGTCTACATTAAATGAAACTACATCATTTGGCGTACTTTCAATTTATGCAATTATGGTTGGCGCAGGTCTTGGCTTATCAATGCAAACTATTGTGATTGCGCTTCAAAATTCAGTTGATTTCCAAGATATGGGAATTGCTACCTCATCAAATACCTTCTTTAGATCTTTAGGCGGAGCATTTGGTACGGCAATATTTGGAACTATATTTAGTAATCGTGTTGCTTATTATCTACAAGATAACATTGCAGCGTTGCAAAGTACTGATCCACAATCCCTCAAAGAATTTGATCCTGCAAAGCTAGAGGTAATAACTACAAATACTTCAGTTATTTCAACTCTCCCGCCAGTAATCAGGGACACTGTTTTGCATAGTTTTGCGCAAACTTTCCATGTTGTATTCCTTGCAGCGGCTCCGGTTACATTTATCGGATTTGTGCTTGCGTTTTTCTTGAAAGAAAAACCATTGCAAAGCAGTACGGCACACCATGCAGCTAAAACTGAGGCTGCCGGCGAGGCGGTAGGTTAAATAAAACTTAAAAGATCGGGTAGAAATCCTTTCGCGGAACTTCCGCGAGAGGTTTCTGTCTTATCTGCTGTTGCTTTTTTAGTTGCCGTAGGTTTTGGCTTGATAATTCCAGCAGTTCCTATATTTGCTTCATCATTTGGAGTTAGTAAAGCTGCTATTGGGTTTATTATTTCCAGTTTTGCAATTATGCGTTTCTCATCTGGATTAATCTCTGGAAAGTTAGTTGATAGGTTTGGTGAGCGGGCAGTACTTGGATTTGGCTTATTTATGATTTCATTCTTCACCCTTTTAACTGCGCTCTCTCAGAGCTACCTTCAGCTCTTAATATTTCGTACTTTAGGTGGGCTTGGGTCGTCAATGTTTTCAGTCTCGGCTGGTTCTTTGTTAATGAGATCAGTCAGCGGTGATTATCGAGCACGCGCTCAATCCCTTTACAACGGAGGATTTTTAGTTGGTGGAGTTGCCGGACCAGCGTTTGGTGGAATTCTCTCTGGAATTTCACTCAGAGCACCATTTTTTGTTTACTCAGTAACTCTTGCTATGGCAGGTATTACAGCATTGGTTTTCTTAAGTGAAAAACGTTTAGGAGTTAAGGTAGATGTTGCAACAAGCAAGATTGGTCAAACAACATTAGGTCAAGCATTTAAACTTCGACCTTTTCAAATTGCATTAGTTTTAGCATTTCTGAGTAACTGGGTTCTATTTGGTCTTCGATCATCAATATTGCCATTATTTG
>JBEGQD010000077.1:0-2998 GCA_041181125.1 Actinomycetota bacterium
CTCAAGTATTTTAGCTGCGGCGATTTTAGCTTCAGGATTAACACTTGGTCTTTATAAGGTTGGCTCAGGGCTTGCAGCAAGATCTGCAAATGCCATTACCGTAACTGGCACCGCGTCTGAAAATGCAACTGCAGATAATGCAGTATGGAATCTAAATTTAAATGAATCTCAATCAACCCTTGCCTCATCTGTTAAGAAAATTGATGCTTCAGCCGATGCTCTTAAGAAGTATTTATTAACTGGTGGAGTTAGCGAAAACCAAATTGAGCTAGGGCCAATTAATAGCAATGCGGTAATGGAGTATATAAATGGTAATCAAACTGGCCGAATCCTGGCCTACCAGGCCTATCGCACTGTAACTGTTAGAACAAAAGATGTTGAGTTGGTTGCAAAGCTAAGTAATAACATTGGAACCCTTCTTGCCACAGGGGTTAATGTTGGCAATTACGGACCTTCTTATTACCTTTCAACTTTAGATTCGATGCGCGCTAAGTTATTGGCAGCGGCGATGAAGGATGCACAATCTCGGGCAAAGGCGATTACTGAAGCGGTTGGGGGCGAGGTTGGTAGCTTGCTTTCAGTTACAAGTGGACCTACCCAGGTAACAACTAAGAACTCCTTAGATCGTGCTGCCGGAGGCGTTTATGATGTTTCAACAATTGAAAAGACGGTCAATGTCACACTCTCTGCCAGTTTTAAAACTAATTAATTTTGTTTAACTAGCCTTTAATAATTCAATCTTTGCTGGATCAGGCTCAATCTTTGATAGAAAGGTCAGTTCTCCTCGTCTACTTGCTGGATTGATCCGTTCAATAACTACCTTAATAAATTCAAATATCATTAAAACTAATGCAGCAGGCAAAAGGTCAAAGCTGCGCTTGAAAAACCAAGGCGTGCCATTTCGCAACAGCCAGGCAATCTTTTCTGAGCGAGTTCGATGGGCAATCGAGAGCTGGTAGGGCAGCGAGATAGCCCAACCACGTTTTCGCAATTGATCTGCGATATTTCTTGCCAGCATGAAATGTCCTTGTGGTCCTGGGTGCATTCGGTCAATATGCCAATTTTTTGGATCATGAACATTATTTAGGGTGCGGGTTTTGACTGTAACTATCTCAAACTCCATGGCTACTTTACGGTAGACCGCATTTACTGCATTTACTCGTCTATTTAGAACTCTGCGCATAAGTCTTGGCAGCTTTAATAATTGGTTTGGATCATGTAGCTCTACCATGATTATTTCACTGCCCATCGCAAGTAGTTGTTGGCAACAATTACGTAAGTTTTTATATAGCTGGAGGGGATCAAAGCCATTTCGGAGTAAATCATTACCACCAACAATCACAGCACAGATATCAGGGTTGTGCCTAAGTGCTTTTGGTAGTTGAGTGGTTAAGACCTCTGATGATTTAGCACCCGGACGAGAGAAATTAAAGTAATCACAACCATCTTGAAAGGCGTCCGCTAGAAATCCGGCCCAACCACGAAACTTTCCATTATCTATTTCATCACCGGTGCCATAAGCTGCGCTATCGCCTAACACAACAAAGGTGGGATAAGGCTTAACAAGCTCCATATCAGGCAGCTCTTAATTTTCGCTTGGTTGTAATCATTGGTTTTTTAGCTTGATGAATATCTAACATGGCATCAATTGTGTTTGCCCAGGAGTATTTTTCAGCTTGGCTCCTGGCAACCTTACGGAGATTTCCTTTATTTAGTAACTTAACAATTTCATCTGCAAATGAGATCCCATTATCTGCTGCCACTGCACCAGCCGGTTTAATTGAGTTAATGTTTAAGATTTCACCAACTGCACTAGACCCTGAAGCCACAACAGGTGTGCCACTTGCCAGTGACTCAAGAGCTGATAAGCAAAATGTTTCAAGTGGGCCAGGGGCAAGGGTGATATCTGCGGCAGCTAGGTAGGAAGCAAGTTTTTCTCTACTGGCAACATACCCAACCATTTCTATTGGCAAATTTTTACTCATCTTTCTTACTTTCTTCCATAATGGCCCGCCGCCGATTATTACTAACCGGGCATCAATGCCTCGATTTACTAACTCAGCTAAAGCCTGCACGCTGCGTTGCGGCTCTTTCTCTGGTGAGATGCGACCGCAATGAACTAATAAAAGTTCAGAGTCTTTGAGCAATTCCCGACGTAATTTAGAATTTCTATTTGCAGGGTTAAACCCAACTAGGTCAACTCCAAGCGAAACCATTCGCAGATTACTAGCTTTGATCCGAACAAATTCAGCAGCTGCAAATTCTGTAGTGGCAATTACCACATCAAAAGTTGCAGCTAATTTTGCATTATGCCAATTAACAAAACGATTTCGAATAGGTGATGGAATTATTGGCACAAATTTTTGAACTAAACCATTTAAAGTTTCATGGGAGAAAACTAGGCTGGCAATCTTTTGCTGTTTTGCCCACCTACCAACTTTCAGTAGCGTAAATCGATCTGAAACCTCAATTCGATCAGGGTTTAAAAACTCAAGTAGGTTTAGCAATTGCTTATTACTGCGAATTACTTGATAGCCCCCGCTGCCAGGCAAGGTAAAGCTGGGCAGGCTTATCTTTAAACCGAATGGCGTTTGTTCTTTTAGGTATTTAGGCCCTGGCACAATATAGATAAATTCATGGCCATATTTGAGGTAGCCACGACCTAATTCATGCAATGTGGTTTTAATTCCACCAGAAGTTGGGCCATAAAAGTTGGCGACATGGACAATTCTCATGCCACACCCATTTCCGTAAGCAGTGAACTTTTCTTTTGATTGATAACCGCTTGATAATGTTGCTCAAGCTCATTATTTATTCGATTCCATGTTCGCATTGACACACTATCCCTGGCACCAATTCTCATTTGTTTACAATCACCTCTTCCATAGTGGTGATTTACTGTGTGATTTAATTCTTCTTCATTATTTGTATCAATTACATAACCAGTTCGGCCATGTGCAACTAGATCTGCTGGACCGCCACTGCGGGGCACAATCGC
>JBEGQD010000078.1:0-13153 GCA_041181125.1 Actinomycetota bacterium
CTACAAACCTTAAAAATCGGGGTTTTCCACACCCGGCCTTCTTCTGAAGTCCGTCTCGTATGGGGAGGTGAAATATAGCCTTCGCGCAGGAGGGGGGTCAAATCAGGAAATGCCTCAAAAAAGCCTGTTTTAGCCAGCTACCTCAACCGCAGCAAGATCTCTTTTTCCCTTGCGCAGGAGCAGGTATTTTCCATGCAAAAGGTCAGATTTTGATGGGGTGAAATCCTCACTTTCGACCTTTTTATTATTCAAATACGCTCCGCCCTCCTTCACAATCCGCCTTGCAGCTGACTTTGATTCCACCACCCCTGTTGCTGCCAATAAATCGACCCAGGTGGGAAATGGATCACCCTTTTTTACCTGGGTTTTAGGTAGCTGTGAAAGCGCCGAATCCAAGGTTGCTAGATCTAGCTCTGAAATCTCCCCCTGTCCGAATAATGCCTTTGCCGCCTCTTCTACTTTTTTAGCCATATCAGCTCCATGAATTAATGTGGTCATCTCTCTAGCTAGTTCTCGATGGGCTTCACGTGCGCCAGGGTTTGTATTAACAGTATCTATTAACCGCTCGATCTCTTTTCGATCCTTCATTGAAAAAACCTTAAGCAACTTTGGCATATCGGCATCATCACTATTTAGCCAAAATTGGAAAAACTCATAAGCACTAGTCATAGTTGAATCGAGCCAAATGGCACCAGAGGCGGTTTTACCAAACTTTGTTCCATCGGATTTTGCCAGTAACGGCACAGTCAAGGCGTGAGCGGTGCCGCCTTCAACCTTTCGAATCAAGTCAAGGCCAGCCACAATATTTCCCCATTGATCAGAGCCACCAATTTGCAGCTTGCAGTCATTTCTACGATACAACTCTAGATAATCAAAGGCCTGTAATACTTGATAGGAAAACTCGGTGTAGGAAATACCAGCAGTTGCTAAACGATTAGCAACTGAATCTTTCGCCAGCATCTGATTCACACTGAAATGCTTTCCAATATCCCGAAGAAAATCTAAAGCGGATACCGGCTTGGTCCAATCAAGGTTATTGGCCATAATTGCGCCAGTTTTTTTATCATCAAAATCAATTATTTTCTCCACCTGTTTTTTCATTTTTGAGACCCACTCAGCAACTAATTTCTCTTCATTTAAACTTCGCTCATCGTTTTTACCGCTGGGATCTCCTACTAAACCAGTAGCACCACCTATCAAAGGAATAGGTCGGTGACCAGCTAATTGAAATCTTCGAAGGACTAAAAAGACCACCAGATTTCCAAGGTGCATGCTGGGCGCAGTTGGATCCACTCCTAAGTAAAGGCAGATTGGCTTAGATAATGCCTCCTCTAATTCTTTACGATCGGTGGATTGAGCAATCAACCCACGCCACTGAAGATCTTCTAACAGAGCATTACTCATGGTCAGATCATGCCCGATAAACGCTTGCGCTGGTTGGCAATAACCTCATCTACGGCAGAAATTTCCTTTTTTAATTGTGTCAGGACCGCAGCAACTGAATTTGGCGATGTTCCCATTGAAGAGCTTCTGCTGGCGACTGCCCCTTTAACATTTAGAAATGCTTTTACTCCACCGGTAAGGGATGGATGAATTGCAAGTAATTGAGCATCACTTAATTGATCAAGTTCGATCTGATTTTTTTCACAAAATTTAACACATTCACCTGCTACCTCATGTGCCGTTGCAAATGGAATCTGCTTTTTTGATAGAAAATCTGCGATCTCAGTAGCTAGTGAGAATCCATCTGCTGCTCCCTTACTAATCACGACAGAATTAAACTGGGCAGTTTCAATCATGCCGGCTATAGCTGGCAATAAAATAAGCAGTTGATCAACTGAGTCAAAGACTGGCTCTTTATCTTCTTGCAGATCACGGTTGTATGCAAAAGGTAGCCCCTTTAAAACCACTAAGAGCGATGTTAGATTCCCAATAAATCTGCCAGATTTACCTCTAGCAAGCTCTGCAATATCTGCATTTTTCTTTTGGGGCATTATTGAAGAGCCAGTTGAATAAGCATCTGAGATTTTTACCCAACCAAACTCAGTTGAACTCCATAAGACAAACTCCTCACCGATTTTGGATAAATGAACCCCGATCATTGCAAGAGTAAATAGGGCCTCTGCAGCAAAATCCCGATCTCCCACAGCATCAATACTGTTTGCCATAGCACCTGAAAAACCAAGATCCCTTGCAACCTTTTCTGGGTTCGGTTGAATTGAAGAGCCGGCTAAAGCACCGGCACCAAATGGTGAGAAACTATTTCGCTTAAGCCAATCAAAGATTCGATCAATATCCCGCAATAACGCATGAGAGTGTTTACTTAATTCCTGCGCAAAAGTGATTGGTTGGGCATGCTGAGTGTGGGTAAATCCGGGAGCAATCACATTAAGGTTGTTTGCAGCTTGAGTGTTGACCACTTTTACTAGTGCTGAGATTTGGGAAGCAATCTCAAGTAGGTGATCGATTAAATAGAGTTTGAAATCAGTAACTACTAAATCATTTCTCGAACGACCGGCTCTAATAGCGCCCCCTACTTCACCACACCGCTCTGTAAGTCCACGCTCAATAGCGCTATGAACATCTTCATCTGCGTGAGCGTATTTAAAGATGCCACTGCCGATATCTTTTGCAAGATCATGTAGTGCATTCTCGATTTTCTTGCCATTTTCCTTACTGACCACGCCTTGTTCAACTAAGTTTTTAAGATGAATCAGGTTGACCTCAATTTCATAGGGTGCAAGACGCCAATCAAAATGAACGCTTTTAGAAAGGGCAACCATTGCATCTGCTGATGCGAAATCGAATCTCCCACCCCAAAGTGTCATTTTGTTCCTCCTATTAATTTATTTATCTCTTTAGCTAACGATGCGCCACCAGTTGCAGATTTTGAGACAACCAATACTGTGTCATCACCAGCAATAGTTCCAATTGCAGAATGTAGCTTTCCAGATTTCATTGCCCGATCCAGATTTCCAGCTAATAGCTGAGCTGCACCAGCTGGAGTCTTAACAACGGAAAGGTTCCCACTTGATTCAATTCCAAGAATCAATTCAGATATACCTTTGCTGCTATTGCTCACTGGGGTTGAAATAAATTGATAACGGAAAACTCCACCATTATCTTTGCCTCGAACTGCACCTAGCTCTTCAAGGTCGCGGCTAGCAGTAGCTTGTGTTACAGAATAGCCATGTCGATTTAACTCTCGGACTAAGTCGCTTTGGGAATGAATCAATTCATCATCTACTAGTTTGATTACAAGTGCTCTACGAGCAGTCGCAGATTGTGTATTCATTTTTGCCATTATGCACTCACCAATGTTCCACCTAGATTATCTAAAGCATCTAAAACCGAGACAAGATTTGTTCCGTTTGCAATTCGTACCGAGGCAGCGCCTAAATCAATTGCACGAATGGCCGCAGTTACCTTTGGGATCATGCCATCAGTAAAGGTGGATGAGATCTTCTTTAGATCATCAACTGAAATTTCATCTATTAGTGAGGATTTATCAGGCCAGCTGCGATAGATACCATCTACATCGGTAAGGAATATTGCCGCGTCTGCTTTTAGCGCGCCCGCAATTGCTGCGGCGACTAAATCTGCATTTATGTTGTAACCGATTCCATCATCATCCGCTGCGACCGGTGAAATTACTGGCAGATAACCTTCAGTAATTAAGCTTTCTAAAATCATGGGATTAGTTTCATCAACCTGACCAACAAAACCAATATCAACACTTTTGCCATCAATCGTTGGATTAAATTTCTTCGCCCTAATTAATCCGCCATCGCTGGCACTTAGCCCTACTGCATTAACCTCGCTGCCAATTAAGTAGTTAACAATTGAACGCAGAACTGTTCCGCTTAGAACTGATTGAACTACCTCAAATACCTCAGCTGTAGTAATTCGATATCCAGCTACCTTTTCTTTGCCTAAGCCTTTTTCATTTAATGCTTTGTCAATCTGTGGGCCGCCACCATGAACCAAAACAATCTGCTCGCCATCTAAGAAAGCATCGGCAATTGCCTCTAACACCGGATCAGCAGAATCATTACTTGGTAATGCATTTCCGCCGTATTTAATTACGATCATCTGACACCTAGATTCTGCAATCCTAAATCTTCGGCAAAATCACACATCAGGTTAGCATTTTGAATAGCTTGTCCAGCTGCCCCTTTACCTAAGTTATCTATAGCGGCTGAGATAACTACACGATCAACATGCTCATCAACTGCTACTTGAATTTGGGCATTATTACTGCCTAGCACTGCATTAGTCATCGGCATTGAACCAGCTGGGAGCACAGTTACGAACTTACTATTTTTGTAGTAATTGCTAAATAACTCTCGTACAGTTTCAGAATCAGATTTATCAATTAATTTTGCTGTAACAGTTGCCAGAATCCCTCTTGGCATTGGCGCAAGGATTGGCGTAAATGAGATCTTCACATCCTTCTTGCCTACTTTTGAAAGTAGCTCTTCAATCTCAGGTGTGTGTTGGTGAATTCCACCAAACTTATATGAACTCAAGTTATTCATTACCTCACTACCCATTAGATTAACCCTTGCGCTTCTACCTGCACCGGTAGTGCCAGAGGCTGCCACAACAACAACATCTGCGCTGTCAATATGTGATAAAACTGGGGCGACTGAGAGTGCTATTGCTGTGGCGTAACATCCAGGGTTAGAAACCTGAGTGCTTTTTGAGATCTCTTTATGGTTTACTAATTCAGGTAATCCATATAGCCAACTTCCAGCATGTTCTCCCCCGTAATATTTCTTCCACGAGTCTGAACTCTGTAATCTAAAATCGGCACCTAAATCAACGATTTTTACACTCTTATCTATTTGAGAGACCAATTTGGCAGATTCACCATGTGGGAGTGCAATGAATACGAAATCACATTTATTTATTTGCTCCAAATTAGTTGTTTCAAATCTACGCCCAGCGAAACTGCTTAACTGAGGATGCAGATCTGTAATGAACTCACCGGCATTTGAACCAGCAGCAATGCAAGTAATTTCAAATTTAGGATGTACCGCTAGTAAACGTAGAAGTTCGCCCCCCGCGTAACCACTGGCCCCTACTACTGCAGTTTTCATGTATTGAGTGTAGGGCCTATACGTATGTTTATGCAATAATACGTATATTTATACATTAACTACGCAAGACCGCCCCGCAGGACTTGGCGGCTGAAGCAATAGCTTGATCACGATATTTGGCAACCTCATCTGAAGTAAGCGTTCGATCCGATGCTCTGAATGAGAGCGTAAAAGCCAGGGAAACTTTTCCATCACCTATTTGGTCATACCGATCAAAGAGCGTAATCGATTCTAATAAATCACCCGCTCCAGCTTTTAATGCATTTTCAACCGCAATTGAACTTACTGAATTTGCAACAACGAGTGCAACATCTTGCACGGTGGCAGGAAGGTTCCAAATCCTAGGTGCGGGACTAACTTTAGCCAGTGGCAGTTCACTTAATATGGCAGCAAAGGCGCAGGTTCGCTCTGGCAAATTTAAAGCAGCAATTACTCTTGGATGTAACTCTCCGGCATGAGCGACTGGCTTTCCATCAACTTTAATTTCAGCGCATCGACCAGGATGCCACGGAGCAAGATCGCTGCCTATAATTTCAAATTCATTCCCAGTTGCCTCTACTATCTCAACTGCTTTTGCAATTGCATCGCTCCAGATAAAAGATTGTCCGTCCCCCTGCCAGTTGCTCAGTATTTTCTCACCAGCTACAACCGCTCCCACAAAGAGCATCTGTTTTGGTACGCCAGCATAGATATCAGAAATTGCCTTTGCACTTGGTCGTTTATTTGTATCAGGTAAAGATGCTTTACCTAATGGGATGGTATTCCTGAAGATTGTTCCGATTTCAAAAATCGCCAAATTCTTACCACCTCGGCCGATATTGCGACTTAATGTTGTTAATAGTCCGGGAATTAAGTGAGTACGAAGTAACGGAAAGTCTTCGGACATTGGGTTGGCAATCCGGAAAGATTTTGCTCGATCCCCAGTAAAGCCAAGTAGATCTACCATCTCTTGGCTAACAAATGGACTATTAATTACCTCAGAAAATCCCTGATTGGCAAGCATGGTTGCAATCTGGCGCTTTCGATATTGCATCTGATTAAAACCACCACCATTTTTACCAACAGGTAAACGAGATGGGATTTGGTCATATCCATTTAATCGTGCAATCTCTTCTGAAAAATCAGCTGGAGTTATTAAATCTGGTCGCCAAGTAGGAATCTCGACAATCAATACTTCAGAACTTCCCGATATCTTGCAGCCAATCAACATCAGGGCGTCTTTAACCTGTTTTACTGTGTAGTTATATCCTATGAATTTTGATATCTGCGCGATTGAAATTTTTACTTTTCGCTTCTTAATCGCCACAACTGCTTGGGCGGTTCCAATGTATTCAGCGCCGGCCAACTGTATTAATAGGGATGCAGCCCGGGCTGAAGCAATCTCAGCCATTACTGGATCGGTATTGCGTTCAATTCTCCTCGACGCCTCGCTAGATAATTTATGGAATCGAGAGTTCTTAGCAACGCTGATTGGATCGAAATGCGCAGCCTCTAAAGCAATTCGAGTTGTAGAACTTGTTACCTCAGACGCAAGGCCACCCATAGTTCCGGCCAATGCCAAAGCTGACTTTGAATCTGCAATAAGTAAATTATCTGGGCTCAATTTTCGTTCTACTTTATCTAGAGTTGTTAATTTAGAATACTTGCCCGCTCTAACCACCCGAAGGCCACCATAAACTAGATCGGCATCAAAAGCATGTAAAGGTTGACCTAATTCAAGCATTACATAATTAGTGATATCAACCGCTAGAGAAATCGACCGCATTCCACATTTTTCTAGTCGCCGTTGCATCCAGATAGGAGTTGGCTTCCTAACATTTACCTTGGCTAGGGTTCTTATAAATATTTGATCCGCACCACTCTTGTCTTCTATTTTTACAGATACAGCTTTACTACTTTTAATCGTATTTAGTTTTTTGGCCATCTTTGCATCGGCTGGATCAATATATTTACTTTTAAGTGAGCCAGCCAATTCTCTTGCTAACCCCCGAACAGACATTGCATAACCTCGATCAGGATTTATGGCTATATCAAATATAACATCAGAAACTTCTAATAAGAGTAAAGCATCAGAGCCAATTTTGCCTTCCGGTAAAACAATTATTCCCGAATGATCATCACTAATACCAAGCTCTTTTGCAGAACAGATCATGCCATCGCTAACTTTGCCATAGGTCTCTCTGGCAGAGATTGCAAAATTGCCAGGTAAAACTGCACCTGGGATTGCGACTACAACAAGATCGTTAACTTTAAAATTGCGAGCACCACAAATAACAAACCTTGGTTTCTTCTCTCCTAGATCTAATCCAACATACCTAATAGGTTTTTTATGACCGGACAACTCTTCAATCGAAATAACTTTTCCGACAAGTAACGGACCTTTCAAATCCTTGCCTTGATAATCAATTTGCTCAACTTCAAACCCAACATTTACAAATGCCTGTGCTATTTGCTCCGCCGTTAATTTTGGCGGTATCGTTACGTACTCGCGCAACCAGCTTAAAGGAATTTTCATTTTTTACCGACCCCAAAACTTTGTGTGAATCGAACATCACCCTCAACAATGTCATGCATATCAGTGATGCCATGTTTAACCATAAGGGTTCGTTCAAGCCCCATACCAAATGCAAACCCAGAATATTTTTTAGTATCAACTCCGCAAGCCACTAAAACTTTCTCATTCACCATTCCACAGCCACCCCATTCAATCCAGCGACCATTAAAAAATATGTCAACTTCAGCTGATGGTTCAGTAAATGGGAAAAACGATGGACGCAATCTTGTGGTAACTTCACTGCCGAAAATGGATTTCGCAAAGTAATCCAATGTTCCTTTTAGATCAGCCATAGTTATATTCTCATCAATAACTAATCCCTCAACTTGGTGAAAAACTGGAGTATGAGTTGCATCCAGCTCATCTGCTCGATAAGTCTTACCTGGGCAAATTACATAGATTGGCGGTTTTTCATCAAGCATGGTTCTAATCTGTACTGGCGAGGTATGGGTGCGCAAAACTAACTTTGCATCTAGCGGTTCAACAAAAAATGTATCTTGCATAGTTCTAGCAGGGTGATCTGCTGGAATGTTTAAAGCATCAAAGTTAAGCCACTCCGACTCTAACTCTGGTCCTTCAGCAATTTTATAACCAAGCCCAATAAAAAGGTCTGATATTTCATTTGTAAGAATTGTTAATGGATGAAGTCCGCCTTTTAAGGTACGACGGCCGTTTAAAGTTACATCAACCTTTTCTGTGAGCAATACTTTGGAATCTCTCAGATTTGCTAATTCAGTACTCTTCTTTTCAAAGGCTTGGTTAACCTCACCTCGTGCATTACCAACCAATTTCCCAAATTCTGCGCGTTGGGAAGAATCAATTGTTGCTAATGCTTGATTAGCTTTAGCTAGGGCCGATTTGTCACCAACATGATCGATCTTGATCTGCTTAAGATCTTCTAGGTCAGTTGCCGAAGAGATCGCCTTTAAAGCAAGAGCTAAATCGCTTGCTATTTGTTCTTTGTGTAACGACATAATCTCCTTATTCTATAAGGAGAATCCAACAGAATGAAGGACAATTGCCGCAGCACTTGCCACATTTAGTGACTCAGCTAAGCCCTTCATCGGGATAGCAACGGTATTTAAATCTGAAATTAGGTCAGGTAATCCTCTGGCTTCGTTTCCGAATATCCAAGCTGAAGGTCTGTTCTTAATTTTGCCAATGAAATCTGCATTAAATTGTTGCGAACCTTTTCCAGTTAATGCATAGAGCTCGAGAGCATTGTTGCGCGCTTGTTCAATAAATTCTTCAATTTTCACATCAGCAATAACTGGAATATGCCAAAGCGAACCAACTGTTGCTCTAACGGTTTTAGGATTAAAAATATCAACACTCTCACTTGATAAAACTACGGCGTCAAAACCACATGCGTCTGCGGTCCTAATAACTGTGCCTGCATTTCCTGGATCTTGAATTTGCCAAAAAAAAGCAATCCGCTTTGGTTTCATCCGCCATAAATCAGACATTTTGCACGATTTTGTTGAACAAAGAGCAAGAATCCCTTGCGGTGATTCTGAGTCGGCCATTGCATTCATAACTTGATCGCTAACTTCAATTATTTCAAATTTAGAAAGTAGTTCACCATCGATATCTGCAGATAATCTATTCAAGCCATCTACTGTTACATAGATCTTCTTAATTGCTAAACCCTCTGACAACTTTGAATAAATTGCCTCACGAACAACCTGAATTCCTTCGGCAACAAAAGTATTTTCTAGTTCACGATTTTTCTTGCCCCTAGAGCCAATAAGAGCCTTAACTCGCTCGATATGGGGCGAGTTAAGGCTCGTAATGTTTTCCATCTCTAACTATCTAATTAGAGATAATTATGCAGTTACAACATTTTTGCGAGCAATCTCAACTAATTTCGAGAAAGCCGCTGGATCATTTGTTGCTAGCTCTGAAAGTACGCGGCGATCAACTTCTACGCCAGCAGTTTTTAAACCCTGAATCAAACGGTTGTATGTCATACCATTTGCTCTTGCGGCAGCATTTATCCTTTGAATCCATAGACGACGGAAATCGCCCTTCTTATCCTTACGATCATTAAATGCATAAACGAGAGAGTGCGTTACCTGCTCTTTTGCCTTTGAAAAAAGACGTGAACGTTGCCCACGGTAACCGGAAGCACGTTCTAAAGTTGTACGGCGTTTCTTCGCCGCATGAACACCACGTTTTACTCTAGCCATTTGTCTCCCCCTTACTTCAAACCGAGCATGCGCTTAGCTGCGAATGCACTTGGCGCTTTAGCTGCAACATCGCCACTTAAACGACGAGTTAATCGTGATGATTTGCGTTCAAGCAGGTGGCGTTTGCCAGCACGCTCATGCATGATCTTTCCGGAACCAGTAACGCGGAACCGTTTCTTCGCGCCACTATGGGTCTTCATCTTTGGCATCTACTTACCTCCTGTTGAATTTCTCGTTTAAAACTATTTTTGTGGAGCAGCTTCCTTAGGTGCTACTTTTTTTGCAGAACCTGGCTTCTTAGCTGGCCCAAGAACCATTGTCATATTGCGCCCCTCTTGCTTTGGCGCAAACTCTACAATCGCTACTTCGGCTAACTCTTCAGCAATCTTTTGCAATAACCGGTATCCCATCTCTGGCCGAGATTGCTCACGACCACGAAACTGAATAGTTACCTTCACCTTGTCGCCACCTAATAAAAATCGCTCAATATGAGTACGCTTTGTCTCGTAATCATGAGGCTCGATTTTTGGTCGAAGTCGCATCTCTTTCACAACAATATGTGTCTGATTTTGTCTTGCTTCCCGAGCTTTCTGCGCGATTTCGTACTTATATTTTCCAAAATCCATGATTTTGCAGACCGGTGGATTAGCATCTGGTGAAATCTCTACGAGATCTAAACCGATCTCTTCAGATAACTTGAGCGCTTTATCAATTGCCGTTACGCCAAGCTGTTCACCGTCATAACCAATCAACCGAACTTCAGGAACGCGAATTCGATCATTAATTCGTGGTTCTGTGCTGATAATTTCTCCTTGCTGTTTCGCTAGTTGTTAAGGCATTACACAAGCGAAAAACAGCCGCACTTCATAAGAAGCAACCAGTTCGCCGAAGCGAAGTAGGTGGGAGCGTATGCATCCACTTGATGGGTAAATAATAGCGAATACCAGATAAAGAGTGAAATCAGTGTTCTTTCCCGCATAAATCGAGTGATTAAAATCAATAATCCACAATTTTCAATATGATTCAGGTATGCGAAAATCAGAGAAACCAGTTCAATCAATTACATCGGTGCAATCAGGGTTAACCTCTGACCAATCAGCAAGACAACGTCGATATTTTATTTCAATGATGATTAGAACCGCCTGCTTTGTTCTAACGGTTGTGCTTCCAAGCCCGTTTAGATGGATTGCACTGGTTGGAGCACTTACGCTTCCATATATTGCAGTTATAGCAGCAAATGCAGGTCGGGAAACAATAAAGAAAGAGACAATATTTAACCCAAAGCGTAAAAGGTTAAATTAACTCCCCTTGTAAGTTCTGTCTTTCAAAAAGATCAAAATAGAGACCACGTTTTTCAACTAACTGCTCATGAGTACCGCGCTCAACTATTTCACCTTTGTCTATCACTAATATCTGATCTGCTTGAGCAATAGTTGATAATCGGTGGGCGATCACGATACTTGTCCGTCCAGTTAGTGCCTCCTTCAAGGCAGCTTGAACCATTGCTTCGTTCTCTGAATCTAAATGCGCTGTTGCCTCATCTAGGATCACAAGACTTGGCTGCTTTAATAATAATCTTGCAATTGCTAAGCGTTGCTTCTCTCCCCCTGATAACCGATGTCCTCGTTCACCAACAACAGTATCTAACCCGTTTGGCAAAGATGTAATAAACTCCCAAATACGAGCCGACCTACAAGCCGCTTCTATATCAGCCATAGAAGCGTCAGCTTTTGCATATTTAAGATTTACTAAAATTGAGTCATGAAACATATGTGAATCCTGAGTTACTACTCCGATTACATTTCGGAGTGATTTTATTGAGTAGTCACGAATATCTTTTCCATTAATTAAAATTGATCCGCTAGTGACATCATAAAGTCTAGGAATCAAACCGCTGATGGTGCTTTTACCAGCTCCAGATGGTCCAACAATTCCAGTTAAGGTGCCGGGAGCTGCAGTAAAGGATATTCTCTTAAGAACTTCACCACTTGTTATCATCTCTGGCTTAGCAGCAATCTCAAGAGAAGCAAGTGATATCTCTTCAGCTCTCGGGTAAGAAAAGGACACATTTTCAAACTCTAACTCTGGCTTACTTGTCTTTAGCTCGATTGCATTCTTTGCATCAACAACCATTGGCTGTAGGTCCAAAACTTCAAAAACTCTCTCAAAGGAAACTAGCGCGCTCATCACATCAACTCTTACATTAGAGAGTGCGGTCAGTGGACCGTACAACCGAGCCAGTAGAGCTGTGATAGCGAGCAAGGTTCCTACTGAGATACCACCACTAATTGCTAAATGTCCACCTATTCCATAAGCAAAAGCGGTGGCAATCGCTGCAATTGATGTTAAGGCAATAAAGAAGATTCGGTTTAACATAGCAATTGAGATTCCAATATCTGCTACTCGCCTGGCTTTTAAAGCAAAATCATCCTTCTCCTTCCGGGCATCTCCATAAAGTGAAACAAGTAACGCACCGGATACATTGAACCGCTCAGTCATATTTGCCGACATTTGCGCATTAATATCAAATGACTGTCTGGTGTAGCTTTGTAGTTTTCTTCCCACCCATTTTGTAGGCAACAGAAAGACCGGTAGTAATACCAGTGACACTAAGGTAATTTGCCATGACAATGTAAACATCGTTGCTGCAACTAGAATTAAGCTTAAAAGATTGCTGATTACTCCCGATAAGGTTGATGTAAAAGCTTGTTGAGCCCCGATTACATCTGAATTTAGTCTTGAAATTAATGCACCTGTTTGTGTCCGAGTAAAGAATGCTATCGATTGCCTTTGGACATGTTCAAATATCTGCTTTCTAAGATCATAAATTAAACCTTCACCGATTCGTGAAGAGAACCACCGACCAGCCATACTAAACAATGCATCCATCACAGCTATAACACCAACGGCAAATGCTAACTTTGTAACTAACTCGGCATTCTTTGGAATAACCCCATCATCAATCAACTTACGAAGTAAAAGTGGGGTTGCAACCACTAGGAATGCATCAATAATTACTGTAATTAGAAAAAACGAAAGTGAAATTTTATACGGAATTGCGAACCGAGCAATCCGCTTTAATGTGCCTGGCTTTAACTTTTGATTCTTAACCGATTGATCTTGAGTTAGAGATCTAAAAGACATCCATGTTGCATGCATTGACATAAGACAACCTTAGTGAGAATCAAAACAATATTTAAACTGTAAAACCAATCGAGCGTAATTGTTCGCGGCCATCATCGGAAATTTTGTTTGGGCCCCAAGGTGGAAGCCATACCCAGTTGATTTTCACATCTGAAGTTATATCA
>JBEGQD010000079.1:0-9925 GCA_041181125.1 Actinomycetota bacterium
GTTGGCTGGAATGATAAGAATAAAGCGATCTGGCGCCGAATCGATCACTCTAATATTTCAATTTTAATTGCTGGTACCTACACACCATTTGCAGTTTATTTATTACAACCAAGTCAAACAAAAACATTATTGATTGTGGCATGGAGTGGGGCAATTCTTATATCACTACTAAGAATTTTTTGGCTCTCAGCTCCTCGTTGGTTATATGTAGCAGGCTATATTTCACTGGGTTGGGCAGCGGTTTTTTATATGCCCGAGTTTTTACAATCTGGCGGAGTTGCAATTTTTATCTTAATTTTAACTGGCGGGATTTTATACTCTGCAGGTGGTGTCATTTATGCTCTTAAGAAACCAAACTTTTCAATTAATTGGTTTGGCTTTCATGAATTATTCCACGCGATGACAGCAGCTGCTTTTATTTGTCACTTTATTGCAGCGGTATTGACCGTCTTTACTAAAAACTAGTTATGAAGCGAGATCGGCGGCTTACTGCTCCATTTATAGTCTTAACAATTGGTTTTATATTCTCCATAGTAATTCCAAAGATTTTTCTAAGTGATACAAATCTAGCAACCTGCTATCACGCAGTTGTTGGAAGCAGTAACTCACTTCTTCAAATTACAGACCAAAAAAATTCAGATATAAGTGGAATTTTAATTTTTCAAAACTATGAGAAAGATAGCTCATTTGGAACATTTACCGGCAAATATGCAGATAACAAGTTAACTATCTCCTTTACTTTTCAATCTGAAGGTAGTGAGTCACTTAGAGATATAACTTTTATAAAAGAGGGTGAAAAGTTAACTGGAGATGGATTTGAATATAAACCAGTTGCTGACTGTAAATCAGTTTTATATAACCAGGGATTAGGGTTAATTCCCTTTGATATGAAGCTGCCACTTCACCTTTTCCCACAAATGAAACTTCTGCCAATAAGTGAGCAACAGCTTGGTCAGACCTTTGGCCCAGGTGGTTTTAAACCAATTCAATCTGCAAAAATACTTTACACACCAACAAAAGGCGAGCCAGTGGATGCAGTTGTGTTTTATCTCTGGCAAAAAAGTGTTTGGAATGTAATTGCTAACCCAAATGAGGCGCCAGATTGGGGTGTTGAGCAATGGAGTGATCAGGCAAATGTTTTTAGCGTAAATGGAATTCAAGACTGCGTTTACGAAAATAAGCAAGATTGTGCCAATATCACTGAGATCTTTAATTTAATCTACAATAAAAACTCCTATATAAATAAGGTGCCTAAATATGCTCCTGCTGAGGTTAAAGTTACTAAAACTAAAACTTTTCATGATCCAGAGACTGGCTTTTATGTAGTATCCGAATTTAATATCATAGGAATAAAAGATCATCAAAGTTATAGATGTGACCTAACTGCATTTGATAAATCTGGTAATGAAATTATTGCTTGGAAAACTGAAGGATTGAGCTTCTCGCCAAGACCATCAACTATTTACTCAGGCCAAACAAACATCACTCCTGAACAAGTACCAACGGTTAAAAGCTCAACCGTTAAATGCGAAGTGGCCGACGCTATTAGCTAGCACCGGCCACTTTCGTAATTAATTTATTTAGCGAACTTCGAACTCATCCAAACGGACTGCTTCACCTGAACCTTGTGATTCAAATGGCGTGAATTCATATTCATCATAAGCAGCATAGACCGCAGCCTTTGCTTCCTCAGTTGGCTCGACTCGAACATTGCGGTAACGAGCAAGTCCGGTTCCAGCTGGGATTAACTTACCGATAATTACGTTTTCCTTTAGTCCAAGCAATGGATCACTCTTCTCAGACAATGCTGCATCTGTTAATACGCGAGTTGTCTCTTGGAATGATGCTGCTGACAACCAAGATTCAGTAGCAAGGGAAGCCTTGGTAATACCCATAAGTTCTGGACGACCAGAGGCGGCTTTGCCACCAGTTGAAACTACGCGACGGTTCTCTTCTTCAAAGCGACCGCGCTCAACTAACTCACCTGGAAGTAAATCAGCATCGCCTGGTTCAAGCACAGTAATTCGCTTTAACATTTGGCGAACAATAATTTCAATGTGCTTATCGTGGATTGATACACCTTGCATACGATAAACCTCTTGGATTTCACTTACTAAGTGAATCTGAGTTTGACGTGGTCCTAAAATTCTAAGAACTTGCTTAGGATCAATTGCACCAACAACCAATTGCTGACCAACTGTTACTCGACTTCCCTCTTCAACTAGAAGTTTTTGACGACGAGTAATTGGGTAAGCAACTGCTTCGCTGCCATCCTCAGGGGTTACTACAATCTTCTTACCCTTTGCATCCTCTAGGAAAGAAACTGTTCCGGCAGCCTCTGCAATTGGTGCAACACCCTTTGGTGTTCGTGCTTCAAATAATTCTTGCACACGAGGTAGACCGTGGGTAATTTGAGTTTCACCTAGTAATTGAGCACCTCCGGTATGGAAGGTACGCATTGTTAACTGGGTTCCTGGCTCACCAATTGATTGAGCAGCAATAATTCCAACCGCTTCACCGACATCAACAATTTTGCCCGCAGCCATTGAGCGTCCGTAACACATTGCGCACTGTCCAACCTTGCTATCGCAAGTTAGAACTGAGCGAACCTTTACCTCTTCAACGCCAGCTGCAACTAATGTGTCGATGTTGCGATCACCAAGATCTGTTCCTGCGGTCAGGATAACTTTTCCGCCCGCTGAAATATCCTCAGCTAAGTTGCGACCGAATAATGATGTCTCGACATGGTCATCGCGAACTAATTTGCCAGTTGAATCCTTAGCAGCAATTTTCAGAGTTAAACCGCGATCTGTTCCGCAATCTTCCTCACGAATAATTACATCTTGGGCGACATCGCACAGACGACGGGTTAGGTAACCTGAGTCTGCGGTACGTAGTGCAGTATCTGCTAAACCTTTACGAGCACCGTGTGTTGAAATGAAGTACTCAAGTACAGAAAGGCCTTCACGGAAGTTTGATTTAATCGGACGAGGAATAATTTCACCCTTAGGGTTAGCTACAAGTCCGCGCATGCCTGCAATTTGGCGGATCTGCATCATATTTCCACGTGCACCTGAGTAAACCATCATCCAAACTGGATTAGTGCGAGGGAAGTTATCTTCCATCTCCTTAGCAACTTCGTTAGTTGCAAGTGTCCAGATCTCAATTAACTCTTGACGGCGCTCATCATCTGTAATCAAACCCTTTTCATACTGTGATTGAACCTTATCCGCCTTAGTTTCATAACCTTCCAAGATTTCACGTTTGCGTCCTGGAGTTACTACATCGTTAATGGAGATAGTCACGCCAGCACGAGTTGCCCAGTAGAAACCAAGTGATTTAAGCGCATCAAGGGTCTGGGCCACTGTTACTTTGGCATAACCTTCTGCCAAATTATCAACAATTAAGCCAAGTAGCTTCTTAGTTACATCGTAATCAACAAATGGGAAATCAGCTGGAAGTACTTCATTAAACAAAGCACGACCTAAAGTAGTTTCGCGCGTCTCAGCAACACCACTCTTATCAATACGAAGCTTGATCTTTGCTTGCAAAGATAATGTTCCTTGATCAAATGCCATTACGCCTTCAGCAATTGATGAGAACGCTCTGCCCTCGCCTAATTGCTTCTCACGAAGTGAGGTTAGGAAGTAAAGACCAAGCACCATGTCCTGAGTTGGAGATGTAATTGGTCGACCAGATGCTGGGGACAAAATGTTGTTGCTAGAAAGCATTAACACACGAGCCTCTGCTTGAGCCTCTGCTGATAACGGAAGGTGAACAGCCATCTGATCACCATCGAAGTCTGCGTTAAAGGCAGTACAAACTAATGGGTGAATCTGAATCGCTTTTCCTTCAACTAGTTGTGGTTCAAATGCTTGAATACCTAGTCGGTGCAGAGTTGGTGCACGATTTAGTAGTACCGGATGCTCAGCAATTACCTCTTCTAATACATCCCAAACTACTGGACGAGCACGCTCAACCATGCGCTTTGCAGATTTAATATTTTGAGCATGATTTAAATCAACCAAACGCTTCATTACGAATGGTTTGAATAATTCAAGGGCCATCTGCTTTGGCAAACCGCATTGGTGCAACTTAAGTTGTGGTCCAACCACAATTACAGAACGACCAGAGTAGTCAACGCGCTTACCGAGTAAGTTTTGACGGAAACGCCCCTGCTTACCCTTAAGCATGTCAGAAAGTGATTTAAGTGGACGATTTCCAGGTCCGGTAACTGGGCGACCACGACGGCCGTTATCAAATAGTGAGTCAACTGCTTCTTGCAACATACGCTTTTCGTTGTTAACAATAATCTCTGGCGCACCCAAATCTGCAAGACGCTTTAGACGATTATTACGGTTAATAACACGGCGATATAGATCATTTAGATCGCTGGTCGCAAAGCGGCCGCCATCTAGTTGAACCATTGGACGAAGATCTGGTGGAATAACTGGTACACAATCAAGCACCATAGATGCTGGCTTGTTACGAGTATTAAGGAATGAGTTAACAACCTTTAATCTCTTAATTGCACGAGTCTTCTTTTGACCCTTTCCAGTTTGAGATAACTCATTTAACTTATCAAACTCAGCTTTTAGGTCAAAGGTTTCAAGGCGGGCTTGGATTGCTTGCGCACCCATTGAACCTTTGAAGTAAACACCGTAACGATCACGAAGTTCGCGATATAAGGATTCATCGCCCTCAAGATCTTGAACCTTAAGATTCTTAAATCGATTCCAAACCGCTTCAAGACGATCTAATTCACGTTGAGAGCGATCACGAATTGCTTTTAATTCACGCTCGCCAGCTTCGCGCACCTTACGACGAGCATCAGCTTTTGCGCCCTCATCTTCAAGATCTGATAGATCAGACTCCATCTTCTTGGTACGAGTATCAAGTTCAAGATCTCGACGTGATTCAATTTTCTTATAATCAGAAGAGTACTTTTTCTCTAAAGTTGGCATATCTTCAGCCCGGGCCTCAGTGTCTACTTCAGTGATCATGTAAGCAGCAAAGTAAATTACCTTTTCTAGATCCTTAGGAGCAAGATCAAGTAAATAACCAAGACGACTTGGCACACCTTTGAAGTACCAGATATGAGTTACTGGAGCTGCAAGTTCAATATGTCCCATACGCTCACGACGAACCTTGGCGCGAGTAACCTCAACACCGCATCGTTCGCAGATAATTCCTTTAAATCGTACGCGCTTGTACTTACCGCAATAACATTCCCAGTCACGAGTTGGTCCGAAGATCTTCTCATCAAATAAACCATCTTTTTCTGGCTTAAGTGTTCGGTAGTTAATTGTCTCTGGCTTTTTAACCTCGCCAAATGACCACTCACGAATATTGTCGGTGGAGGCAAGGCCGATTCTTAACTCATCAAAAAAGTTAACATCTAACATGGTTATCCTCTCCTCACACTTCTTCTACAGAGCTTGGCTCAACTCGGGATAAGTTGATACCTAACTCCTCGGCTGTTCTAAATACCTCTTCATCGGTATCGCGCATTTCAATTGCTACACCCTCTGAAGAAAGAACTTCAACATTTAAACAAAGTGATTGCATTTCCTTAACCAATACCTTGAATGATTCAGGAATTCCTGGCTCTGGAATATTTTCACCCTTAACAATTGCTTCATAAACCTTTACGCGACCAAGTACATCGTCAGATTTAATAGTTAGTAACTCTTGAAGTGTGTAAGCAGCTCCGTATGCCTCAAGTGCCCAAACTTCCATCTCACCAAAGCGCTGTCCACCGAATTGTGCTTTTCCACCCAATGGCTGTTGCGTGATCATTGAGTAAGGGCCGGTTGAACGGGCATGGATCTTGTCATCTACTAAATGGTGCAGCTTCAAGATGTACATGTAACCAACTGAGATTGGTTGCTTGTAAGGCTCACCGGTACGACCATCAAATAATTGAGCTTTACCATCTGAACCAATTAAACGCATGCCATCTTTATTTGGCAGAGTTGAACCAAGCAGGCCTGATAACTCTTCCTCTTTAGTACCATCAAATACCGGTGTTGCCACCTTTGTGTTTGCAGGTGCTTCGGCGTAACCATTTGCACGAAGTGATTCTTGCCAAGGTTCATTTCCTTCTAACTTCCAACCAGATTTAGCAACCCAACCTAAATGAGTTTCTAGAACCTGACCAACATTCATACGTCCTGGTACACCAAGAGGGTTAAGCACAATATCTACTGGAGTTCCATCTTCTAGGAATGGCATATCTTCCACCGGTAGAATCTTTGAAATAACACCCTTGTTACCGTGACGGCCAGCAAGTTTGTCACCATCTTGAATCTTTCGCTTTTGTGCAACATAGACGCGAACAACTTGGTTAACACCAGCTGCTAATTCAAAACCTTCAGCAGAATCTTGAATACTAACTCCGATGATCTTTCCAGATTCACCGTGCGGCACCTTAAGTGAGGTATCGCGAACCTCGCGAGCTTTCTCGCCAAAGATTGCACGAAGTAAACGCTCCTCCGGGGTTAATTCAGTTTCACCCTTAGGTGTTACCTTGCCAACCAAAATATCTCCAGGCACAACATCTGCACCCACACGAATAATTCCGCGCTCATCTAAATCTGCTAATACCTCTTCGGAAACATTTGGAATATCACGAGTGATCTCCTCAGCTCCTAATTTAGTATCGCGAGCATCAACCTCATACTCTTCAATATGAATCGAGGTGAGCACATCATCTTGAACAAGGCGTTGCGAAAGAATAATCGCATCCTCATAGTTATGACCTTCCCAAGACATAAATGCCACTAGTAGATTCTTGCCAAGTGCCATCTCGCCCATATCGGTGCTAGCACCATCTGCAACTACTGCGCCAACTTCAATCCTCTGGCCAACAGAGACAACTACCTTTTGATTACGGCTTGTGCCTTGGTTTGAACGAACAAACTTCTCAACAAAGTATGACTCAGTAGTTCCGTCATCATTTTTAACAGTAACCTCATCAGAGTTAACCTCAGTTACCACACCAGCTTTACGAGCAAGTAAAACATCTCCGGCATCAACTGCGGCACGAAACTCCATACCAGTTCCAACTAATGGTGCCTCTGCTCTAACAAGTGGCACAGCTTGGCGCATCATGTTTGCACCCATCAGCGCACGGTTTGCATCATCATGCTCTAAGAATGGAATCATTGCGGTTGCAACTGAAACCATTTGTCGTGGTGAAACATCCATGTAATCAACCTCAGATGCTTGAATATTTTCAACCTCACCACCACGGCGTCGTACTAATACCCGAGGCTCAGCAAAGTGATTGTCATCTGTAAGCGGGGCGTTTGCTTGAGCAATAATGTGCTCATCTTCTTCATCAGCAGTTAAGTAATCGATGCGATCAGAAACTTTGCCATCTACGACTTTGCGATAAGGAGTTTCGATAAAACCAAATGGTGTAACGCGAGCATATGTTGCAAGGGAACCGATTAATCCAATGTTTGGACCTTCTGGTGTTTCAATTGGACACATACGACCATAGTGAGATGGGTGAACATCTCGGACCTCAAAGCCAGCTCGTTCACGAGATAGACCGCCAGGTCCAAGGGCAGATAGACGACGCTTGTGTGTCATACCTGAAAGTGGATTTGTTTGGTCCATAAATTGTGAAAGTTGTGATGTTCCGAAGAACTCTTTAATTGATGCGACAACCGGACGGATGTTTATCAATGTTTGTGGAGTGATTGCTTCAACATCTTGGGTTGTCATGCGCTCACGGACTACACGCTCCATGCGAGATAGGCCAGTACGAACCTGGTTTTGAATTAACTCGCCAACGGTACGAAGACGACGGTTACCAAAATGGTCAATATCATCAGTTTCAACACGAACCTCTTTGCCGTACTCCATCAACGCATCTCCGCGATGTAGTGCAACTAAGTAGCGAATTGTTCCTACAATATCTTCAATAGTTAGTAGACCACGGCTTAAATCTAACTCAAGGCCAAGCTTCTTATTAATCTTAAAGCGGCCAACCTTTGCAAGGTCATAACGCTTTGGGTTGAAGTAAAGATTTTCAATTAAGTTTTGGGCAGCTTCCTTAGTTGGTGGCTCACCTGGACGAAGCTTGCGATAAATATCTAGCAACGCCTCATCTTGTGTCTCCACATTATCTTTTTCCAGAGTTAACTTGATTGATTCAAACTCACCAAATTGCTCAAGAATTTGTGCACTGCTCCAGCCAAGTGCTTTTAAGAATACTGTTACAGATTGTTTACGCTTACGATCAATACGTACGCCGACCATATCTTTTTTATCTACTTCAAACTCAAGCCAAGCACCACGGCTTGGAATAATTTTTGTTGTGAAAATATCTTTGTCAGATGTCTTTTCAATTGTGCGCTCAAAGTAAACACCAGGTGAGCGAACGATCTGTGATACAACTACACGCTCTGTTCCATTAATTACGAAAGTTCCGCGAGGTGTCATTAATGGGAAGTCGCCCATAAATACTGTCTGAGATTTAATTTCACCAGTAATGTTGTTGGTGAACTCTGCAGTTAAGAAGAGTGGAGCTGCATAGGTAATGTCGCGCTCTTTGCACTCTGCGATTGTGTACTTAGGTGGTTCAAAACGATGGTCGCGAAATGAAAGTGACATCGATCCTTGAAAATCTTCAATTGGTGAGATCTCTTCAAAAATTTCTTCAAGACCAGATTGTTTTGGAACTTCGCCACGATTTGATTTTTCAGCATCATTTAAGCGAGCGCGCCATGCTTCATTACCAAGTAACCAATCAATACTTTCTAGTTGTAGCGAAAGCAGATTTGGAACTTCAAGTGGTTCGCGAATTTTTGCAAATGAAACACGATTTGGTGCATGAGATTTAGTTTTTGAAGCGGCCAAAGTTTCCTCCAGTTGTCAACTGCGTTAAGCACACGGCTACCGCTAGGCCATAGCCGCTATATGCTGAGGACCCTTTGGTTTCTAAAATTGTGAAGGGGCAGAGTATCCAACCTCTGCCCCTTCTGTCTAATTCAAGTATTTACTTGATAGTGACCTTTGCGCCTGCAGCCTCGAAAGCAGCTTTTGCCTTATCGGCAGTTGCCTTATCAGCCTTCTCCATAATGGTTGCTGGAGTGGCATCAACTAGATCCTTTGCCTCTTTTAGGCCAAGGCTTGAGTTAAGTGCACGTACCTCTTTGATAACTGCAATCTTCTGAGATCCAGCATCCTCAAGGATGATGGTGAACTCATCTTGTGCAGCATCAGCAGCACCAGCAGCAGCGCCGCCGGCAGCAGCCGCTGCAACCGGAGCTGCAGCTGTTACATCAAACTCTGTCTCAAATGCTTTTACAAACTCTGTTAGTTCAACCAAAGACATCTCTTTGAACTGACCTAATAGATCTGCGGTGTTTAGCTTTGCCATGTTCTTTCCTTTTCTTCTAATCCCGACTCCAACTCTTGGTATGAGTACGGGGGTTGGGGGTCGGTTTAGTTTTCTGTGCTTTCAGCAGCTGGTGCTGCTTCGGCGACAACTTCTGGAGTTGCATCTTGTGCAACTGGTGCTTCAGTAACAGCTTCAGCAACTGGTGCTTCAACTACAACTTCAACAGGGGATGCAACTGGTGCAGGAGCGCCAGCTTCCATCTTGATGCGTAAAGCATCAAATGTTCTAGCAGCCTTAGACATAGATGCCTTTAAAGCACCAGCAATCTTGGCAAGTAGCACCTCGCGAGATTCAAGATTAGCTAATTGCATAATCTCAGCAGTTGTTACCGCTTTGCCATCAAAGATTCCACCCTTAATTACAAGTAGAGGATTCTCTTTAGCAAAATCACGTAATGCTTTAGCGGCATCAATTGGATCGCCCTTAATAAATGCAACCGCAGATGGACCAGCAAGTAGTGCTGGATCTAAATCTACGCCCGCCTCTTTTGCGGCAATTTTAGTTAAGGTG
>JBEGQD010000080.1:0-13018 GCA_041181125.1 Actinomycetota bacterium
CCTATATTAGTTTCTTGTATCAAAACCGGTTCAGCGGTAGGACGTGAATTTAAAAAGAAAAACCCAGCTAATCCAATCGTTAGTGCGAAAATTATAATTAATCCACGTTTTTGTTCGGGGTTTATGTTGATATCGAGCACAAGGTAATTACATAGTAATTTAAAAAGCTTTTGTAGATAATTTCAATTCTGTGGAAAACGCACCATTTATACCGTAGAGAATATGGATGGGAACTCTACGTCCGATGGTTAGCAAATATATAATCAAGGTGCGATTTACCCTATTGCACCCGGCTAAATCGGTGAGGTAACCCACTACTTATAGTTAAAAGTAGTCTACTGACAGTAGATTTATGGCATGAAAAATCCTGATGCCATTGTAATTGGTGCTGGAGTAGTAGGTGCCTGTAGTGCTCTGTCACTTACAAATGCTGGACTTAAGGTGCTAGTAATTGATCGTGGTCCAGTTGCAAGTGGAACTACTGGGGCTGGTGAAGGAAATATTTTAGTTTCCGACAAAGAACCTGGGGCAGAACTTACTCTAGCAATGCGATCAAGAGATGCATGGTTTGAACTAGACACAGATATCGGTGGTGGGTTTGAGCTGGAAGCTAAAGGAGGAGTAGTTGTATCCAGAAGTGAAAAGGGCATATTAAATCTAAAGAGACTAGCTACTCTGCAGAAATCTAGTGACGTGGAAACCATTGAATTGGATCGAAATGGACTACAAAAAATCGAGCCATATCTATCTGCTGACGTTGAATATGGTGTTTTATATCCAAATGATGCGCAGTGCCAACCAATGCTAGCTGCTGCGCAGATTATGCGAGCCGTAAAAAAACGTGGTGGGGTATTTGTGCAAGGTGAAAATGTGATTAAGGTACATTCAAATAACAACTCTGTAACTGGTATATCTACCGATAAAAATAGTTACAACTCGCCAATTGTGATTAATGCAACCGGAACTTGGGCGGGTGAAATTGCAAAAATGGCTAATTCATACCTACCTATTATGCCAAGGCGCGGTTTTATTTTAGTTACTTCACCTGCGCCAAAACTCATTCATCACAAAGTTTATGATGCAGATTATGTTGCAAATGTGGCAAGTGGGCAGGCAGATCTGCAATCATCGGCTGTAGTAGAAGGAACAGCTAGCGGTACTATTTTAATTGGAGCCTCTCGGGAACGAGTTGGCTTTAATGGTGAACTAGATGTAGCAATTTTGCGCCAACTTGCACGGCAAGCAATATCACTTTTTCCAATTCTCTCCAATTTGCAATTACTGAGGGCATATCGTGGCTTTCGACCATATGCTCCAGACCATTTACCAGTCATAGGAGAGGATGCAATTATTTCCGGTCTATGGCATGCAGCAGGCCATGAAGGTGCTGGAATTGGATTAGCGCCAGCAACTGGTGAACTAATCACTTCGCAAATAACAGGGCAAAGCCCATTTATGGATCCATCACCATTTTCACCGAAGCGCTTTCAGGGCAGTGAATATGTCGCCGTCTGAAATCAAATTTACGTATAACGATCAGAAAATTACTGCAGTAGCTGGCCAATCTGTTGGGGCTGCTTTACTAGCAGCAAATATTCGCTCCTTACGATTGAGTAGATTTAATCAAAATAAGCGTGGCATCTTCTGTGGGATCGGTGTTTGTTTTGATTGTTTAGTTGTAATAAATGGTGTTGCAAACCAAAGAGCATGCGTTATCGAAGCAAAAAATGGAATGAATGTGCAGACGCAGGTAGGTTCAAATGCATAATGTTGTAATTGTTGGTGCAGGTCCAGCAGGATTAAGTGCGGCAATTGCGGCTGCCGCAGCAGGGGCTCCAGTACTTTTGATTGATAGCAATCCAAGGATGGGTGGTCAGTACTGGCGGATGGCTGCAGATAGTTTAGAAAATCAAATTGATCAGCATTATGACTTAGAGACCGGTTTACTACTTATCAATGCAGTAAAGGCTAGAAAAGAAATCGAAGTTTGGTCAAACGCTCAGATATGGAGCGCTACCCATAAAGATGGTGTAAATACTTTAAGAATTATTCATCAAGATAGTGAAAAAATTGTTAACACTAAAAATTTAATTATCTGTACCGGTGCATATGATCGAACTCTGCCGTTCCCGGGCTGGGACACGCCTGGTGTAATGACTCCTGGTGCGGTTCAATCGCTTTTGAAAGGGCACGCTGTACTAGCTGGCAAGCGGATAGTTATTGCAGGCAGTGGCCCCTTCTTACTTCCAGTTGCTACTGGAGTTTTAAAAGCAGGCGGTGAAATTATTGAGTTACTAGAAGCTAACAAGCCGATTAGATGGTTAAAATCTTTTGCCGTTATATTACAAAATTTGCACAAGATTAATGAAGGGTATTACTACCTAAAAACCATTTATACGGGCAAGGTACGCCCTCGATTTGGATATGCAGTAGTTAGGGCTTACAAAGCAGGTAATGGTGAATTAGATTCCGTTGATATTGCCAAAATTGATAGGAATTTTAATATCAAGAAGATTAAAAATATAAAGTGTGATGTTGCGGCAATTGGCTGGGGCTTTACCGCGGATACATCCCTCGCCGGATCACTTGGTTGTAAACAAATAGTCGCAGAAGATGATGGAGTGGTTATTTGGACAGATGATAAACAACAAACTTCTGTCACGGGCATATTCGCTGCTGGTGAAATAACTGGAATTGGTGGATCAGAGCTTTCCATGGCGGAAGGTGTAATTGCCGGAATATCTGCTGCAAAATTTGTTGGCTGTAAGGTAGAGATTAAAAAAGCTCATATTAAAAGAAGGGCAAAAAAACAAAGATTTGCAACGGCATTAATTCGTGCATATCCAATTAAATCTGGCTGGAAATCTTGGCTTACTGGTGAATCAATTATTTGTCGGTGCGAAGAGGTTGATTTAAATGATTTAAAGCATGCAATTACAGAGCTGGGAGCAACCGATTCACGGACGGCAAAACTTTTTACAAGATGCGGAATGGGTCTTTGCCAAGGAAGAATTTGTGGGCGGTCGGTTGTGGATCTGGTGGCAGATAATTTAGAAATCTCACCCTCTGATATTGATCGAATTGCTGCTGTTAATCGACCAATTATTACGCCAATTCCACTTGGCGTTTTAGCGGCTGGCGAATAAGGTTTAGCCATGACAACGAATAAACCTTGGCATGGTGTATTAACTGCTACGGCTCTACCCTTTCGTGATGATCTTTCAATTGATTATGACAAATACGCCGAACACATTAAATGGCAAGCAGATAATGGTGTGCATGGTGCAATACCCAATGGATCCCTAGGTGAGTATCAGGTTTTAACACCAGAGGAGCGAAGTAAAGTTTTAAAGACTGCTATTGATGCTGCTCCAACTGGTTTCAATATTGTTCCTGGTGTTGCTGCTTATGGCGCAGCCGAATCCCGTCGATGGGCAGAACAAGCGGTTGAAATGGGTGCTAAGTGCGTTATGTTGTTGCCACCGACAGCTTATCGAGCAAATGATGATGAGATTATTGCTCACTATAAAGAGGTAAATAAAGTCGGAGTTCCAATAATTGCTTATAACAATCCTTTTGATACAAAAGTAGATTTAACTCCGCAATTAGTTGCAAGAATTGCAGATTCTTCTGAAAATGTTGTTGCAATTAAAGAATTCTCTGGTGATGTCCGTAGAATTTGGCAGTTACATCACTATGCCCCGCGCATTGAGGTTTTAGTTGGCGCAGATGATGTTTTACTTGAGCTATCGACTGGTGGCGTGGTTGGCTGGATAGCTGGATTTCCAAATGCTCTTCCAAAGGAATCGGTTGAGCTATATAACCTTTGTGTTTCTGGTAGATATGATGAGGCAAAACCAATTTATGCTGCTGTCCATAACCTATTTAACTGGGATAGCCGCAAGGAATTTATTGTGGCAATTAAAATAGCGATGGAGGCGGTTGGTCGATATGGCGGACCTACAAGATTGCCTCGATTGCCACTTCCAGCAGCTGACCTTGCTCAATTAAACAAAGATATTCAACAAACTCTTAATTTCTATAAAAATAGAAAGTAACATCATGAAAAATAGTTTGCGCACCGTTACTACGGTTGAATCGCACACTGAAGGAATGCCGGCCCGAGTAGTTACTAGTGGAATTGAAGAGATTCCTGGCAAAACTATGTTTGAGAAACGGCTCTATTTCATGGAGCACATGGATCATATTCGCCAGTGGTTAATGTATGAACCAAGAGGTCATCCGGCAATGAGTGGGGCTATTCTACAAAAACCAACTAGACCAGATGCTGATTGGGGCGTTGTATATATTGAAGTATCTGGTTGCTTGCCAATGTGTGGCCACGGAACTATTGGCGTTGCAACAGTTTTAGTTGAAAAAGAATTAGTACCAGTTGTAGAGCCAATTACTACAGTCCGGCTTGATACACCAGCTGGGTTAGTAATTGTTGATGTCCAAGTAAAAAATCGTAAGGCAGAAAAAGTCACTTTGACTAATGTGCCATCTTTTTCTTATCAATTAGATCAAACTGTCGATGTACCTGGATATGGAAAAATAAAATATGACATGGCTTTTGGTGGAAACTTTTACGCAATAATTCCTGTGGATCGAATTGGAATTGAGTTTGAGCGTAGTAATGGCCAGAAGCTTCTAGCAGCAGGTCTTGCAATAAGTGATGCCATAAACTTACAAAATCGCCCAGTTCATCCAGAAAATCCAGATATCGCAATTTGTCACCATATTGATTTTATTGCACCAGGAACCAATGCACTTCATTGGAAAAATGCAATGGCTATTTACCCTGGTTGGTTTGATCGTTCTCCTTGCGGAACAGGAACAAGTGCACGACTTGCCCAAATGGTAGCTCGAGGAGAGTTTAAAGATAGAGATGTATTGATAAATGAGTCATGGATCGGATCGCAATTTGAAGGACGAGTCAAAGAGCACACTGCGGTAGCGGGATTGCCAGCAATCATTCCAACAGTAACTGGTCGCGCTTGGATAATGGGTGAGGCAACTTGGGTTTTAGATCCAACTGATCCATTTCCAAATGGATTTATTGCTTAAAGCACCAATGTTAAGCTAATCATTATTACCGAAGTAATTGGTAGAGCTTGAATTAAAGCATGTAAAGTAGCAATCAAATACTTTGGACCGTGCCTGCGATGACTAAAGGATCCCAATACAGAAACTATTGTTGGATAAGTTGATAAAGCTCCAGATACTTTTGAGCCCAATATATTTGCAGTAGCCGTCAGTAGCAAGATTAGTAGTACTGCTGTTAATAGCCTGACTGGTAGCTCCCAATTTGGTGCCTCTACCTTATCTCTTGGCTTTTCATATTTGGGAAACAAGCCCAGTGAAATAACCCAAGTAATTAGAAGTACCAACATTACTTCTAAATTAGAAAATTTAATCAGATTCAAAATGTAACCACTTGTCCAAACAGTGATAGTTGCTAATAAAATTGAGTACTTCCAATTGAATTTCTTAGCTGTAACTGCATAGATTAGGCAAAAAATAATTAATGAAATCTGTCCTACTAGCACGCCGTGTGCTGCAACCTTGGCAAATCCTCTCCCCTCTTGGATACCGATGATGAGTAAAAATGGCCCAGTAGTTAGAGGTAATCCAAGGAACAAACCGCCAAGACGCGCGCTATATCTGCCTTGCAGAATTGATATTACCCAAACAAAAAACGGAGCCAAAAATAACTTAAGCCCAAGCAATAGACTCATAACATCTCAATTTTTTTCGCAAGCGCCCCACCGACCATTGCATGAAGCCTAGTTCCCTCTGGTAAATACTCCTCGGAGATAATCTCTCCCTGTTCGTGTACAGCACTAACCAAATCACCTCTACTAAATGGAATTACTACATTTATTTCAACTTTTGGCTTAGGAAGTGCTGATTCAATTGCTTTTACTAAAGTTTCAACTCCATACCCTGTACGAGCTGAAATCGCATACGCATTACTTTCTTTACGCAAAAGCTCCATAAGCACCTCTGGTGCAGCAATATCTGCTTTATTTATGGCAATGATTTCGGCAATTTCGCCACCACCAATTTCATCAATCACCTGACGCACAGCTCGTAGTTGCTCTTGTGGATCTGGGTGTGCACCATCGACTACATGCACAATTAGATCAGATTCAGATACCTCTTCAAGAGTTGATTTAAATGCTTCAACTAATTGGTGCGGTAGATGTCTTACAAAACCTACCGTATCCACCAAAGTATAAATACGACCATCTGTACTTTCCTTTTTCCGGACTGTTGGATCTAAGGTTGCAAAGAGCGCATTCTCAACTAATACATCAGCACCTGTTAATCGATTTAATAGCGAAGATTTGCCTGCATTTGTATATCCGGCTATCGCAACTGATGGGATATTATTCCGCCTTCTCTCATTGCGTTTTGTATCCCGCGAAATCTTCATATCCTTAATCTCGCGACGAAGCTTTGACATTTTGTCATTAATTCTTCTTCTGTCAGTTTCAATCTTTGTTTCACCAGGTCCACGTCCACCAATACCACCTGCTTGCCGAGACAAAGAGTCACCCCAACCGCGTAGCCGGGGTAACATGTAGGACATCTGTGCAAGCTCCACCTGCGCTTTACCCTCTCTACTTTTTGCATGCTGAGCAAAAATATCCAAAATTAAGGCGGTCCGATCAATCACTTTAACTTTGACTTTTTGTTCTAGTGTTCTTAGTTGGGCAGGTGATAACTCACCATCGCATACAACAGTGTCTGCTCCAGTCGCTACGACTGCTTCACGAACCTCTTTAACCTTTCCAGAGCCAATAAATGTTGCTGAATCAGGTTTGTCTCGCCGCTGGATCAGAGCCTCCATAACCTGTGAGCCAGCGGTTTCAGCAAGTGCAGCTAACTCTTTTAATGAGTTATCAGCATCATGTGCACTTCCTTGCGTCCAAACTCCAACTAAAACAACCTTTTCAAGCCGAAGCTGTCGATACTCAGCATCTGAAACATCTTGTAACTCTGTTGAAAGCCCACTTACCCGGCGTAGGGCCTGGCGGTCTTGTAAATCTTGGTTACCGCTCTCAGGATTTTGACTTAACTCATAATCTGCTACCGCTTGAGCATTTTCTCTGATTAAAGTATCGATATCTATCTCAAGTGATTCATCCTTATCAAACTTTGAATCACTCACAAATATTGATCCAATTCAAAATCTCGTATTAGCTCTGCTGGCCCAGTCAAAGTTGCATTGCTATGTCCATCAATTTCAACAAGTAATTTCCCGCCTGGTGGATTTATGACCCACTTAATAGGCAGTGGCTTATTTTTTATAATACTTGCAGCAAGGGCTACAGCGCAGGTTCCAGTTCCACAGGATTGTGTTTCACCTACTCCTCGCTCATAAACTCGCATTTGGATCTCGCCATTCTCTAAAAACTTAACAAATTCAATGTTTACTCCATCTGGATACTCACTTTCTGGAGATACCTTTGGAGCGTTTTTTAAGTCACCTATCAGAGACATATCATTTGTGAATACCACCGCATGCGGATTTCCAATTTCAATATTTAAGCCAGAAAATGAATTGTTGTTTGATTCAACTAAAATTTCACCTACTACCTGAGAAACTTGCCCCATATTAACCGATATATCACCACTCTCAGGTACTGATAAAAATTTTCTGCCAGCCCTGGTATTAATTGAATAAATCCCACTTGGTTGATGCCCGCGATCGGTTAAATACCTAGCCATTACCCTTATGCCATTACCGCACATTTCAGCGATTGACCCATCGGCATTTGAATAATCCATAAACCAAGCGCCTTCTTTTTTAACAATTCTAATAAAACCATCGCTACCGACGCCATTTTTTCGATCGCATATTTTTTGGATTTGTTTTGGTGTAAAAGTTAATTGGTCCAACTCATCAAAAACTAAGACAAAATCATTATGTGTCCCGTGCCCGTAAGTAGCTTTGGTCATCAATTAATACTAGCCAAGAGTTTTTCTAGCCGTGCTGAGATTGAGTCTGGCGCGAGCCACTGAATCCGCTCATCTCTGGAAAACCAAGTTTCCTGCCTTCTTGCATACGCCCTAGTAACACGCTTAGTCTCTTCTTTGGCAAATGCTTCATCAGTTTCACCATTTAAGTAATTAATTATCTGGTTATAACCAAGTGCTTTTTTGGCCGTACTTGCCTGCTCTAATCCTTGTGTCATAAGCAATGAAACTTCTCGTGGAAAACCTTTCCGCCACATATCTTCAACTCTGGAATCAATTTTTTTATCAAGATTTGCTCTATCAAGCACTAGCCCAAACTGCTTTGCCTGTGGATATTTACTGCTCTCCTGCCTTGGTAAATTCGCTGTAAAAGGTTTACCGGTTAATTCAATTACCTCAAGAGCGCGAATAACTCTTCTTATATTCTCCTTAGGAATAGCAAGAGCTGCGGCGGGATCTAATTTAGCTAGCCGCTCATGCATTATTTCATTACCAAATTTCTCTGCTTGCGCAGTTATTTTGTCTCTAACTAAGGGGTCAGTATCTGGAAAGTTTAAATCATCTAAAATTGCTTTTATATAAAGACCAGTACCACCAACTACAACTACTGATTTACCAGAGCTAAGCAATTCATCAATTTTATTTCTGGCTACTTCCTGATACCAGGAAACGTTTGCCTCATCTTTAATATCTAACACATCAATTAGATGGTGTGCCACGCCAGCTCGCTCTAGCACTGATAATTTTGCTGTTCCAATATCCATTCCTTTATAGACTTGCATAGAGTCTGCATTAACTACCTCAGCATTTATCTCCTTTGCAACAGCTATAGCTAAATCACTTTTTCCAGTGGCGGTTGCACCGCAAATAACAATTAATTTCATCTAGAACTACAGTGATTTAAGAGAGCTTAAAGTTGGAATTCCAAGTAATATTTTTTTATTTCCCATATCTTCCATCCACGCTGCATGGGCTGCTGCCCCTTTAGTTTTCTTGATCGCCAATGGCGCACCCGCCACAATATGGTTTGCATAAGCTTCAACAACATTAACCTCAACTAAATCCCCAGGTCTGGCCTTATTTTCAGAGTTATCAAAGTGAGTAAGGCGAAAATCAGCGCTGCGCCCATTCATTCTCCTCTGGTCAACATCATGTCTTCCCTCGTGGCTTGAAACTAATAATTCAACTTTTTTACCAATTAACTTCTCATTTTCACTTTTAGATATTTCCTGTTGAACCGTGTGTAAGTATTTATAACGCTGGGTCATGACATCATCCGATACCTGATCAGGCATTGTTGCAGCCGGTGTTCCTGGCCGCTTTGAGTACTGGAATGTGTAGGCAGCAGAAAACTTTGCTGCTTTGACTAAATCTATTGTTTGTGAAAAATCATCATCGCTCTCACCAGGAAATCCCACAATAATGTCGGTGGTGATAGCAGCATTCGGCATAGCTTTTCTCACCTTTTCAATTATTCCCAAATACCGATCGGATCGATATGAACGGCGCATAGCTTGCAAAATTTTGTCACTACCTGATTGAAGCGGCATATGCAGGTGAGGCATCACATTCTTTGTTTGAGCCATGGCATCAATTACATCCTCGGTAAAATCTCGTGGATGTGGAGACATAAATCTAACTCGCTCTAAGCCGTCAACCTTTCCGCACTCCCGAAGTAACTTGGCAAATGCACCCCGATCACCAAAATCAACACCATATGCATTAACATTTTGTCCAAGCAAGGTAATTTCAATTACGCCTTGATCTACTAAAGCTTTCACCTCATTCATAATGTCAACAGCAGGACGATCTTTCTCAATACCGCGAAGTTGGGGAACTATACAAAATGTGCAGGTGTTATTGCAGCCAACTGAGACTGAGACCCATGCAGAAAAAGCAGAGTCACGTTTTACCGGAAGCGTTGATGGAAAATGCTCTAATGATTCCTTTATCTCTACTTGAGAATGCTCTTCAATTCTTGCTCGCTCCAGCAAAATTGGTAATGAGCCGATGTTATGAGTACCAAATACCACATCAACATATGGTGCGCGTTTAATGATTAGGTCTTTATCTTTTTGAGCCATACAGCCACCCACTGCAATTTGAAAATTTGGATCACTTTTTTTGCGCGGCGCTAAAAAAGAAAGATTTCCATACAACTTGTTGTCAGCATTTTCTCTAACCGCACAAGTATTAAACACCACTAAATCTGGTTGGGAATCTGCCAAAGCCTGGGTGTAGCCAGCATCTAGGAGGAGACCACTAATTCGCTCTGAATCATGGACATTCATCTGGCAACCATAGGTTTCAACTACAAAGGTAGGCATGGCGGTAATTCTACTTGCTACTTAGATCCAGTTAACTCCCGCATAATTCTTGCGCAAATACCATGGCCATAACCTTTACGAGCTAATAAACCAGAAATCCTTCGATAAACAACCTCTGGATCTAGATGAGATATTGAATTGTATTTACGTTGGGCAAGAAGAAAAGCTTGGTTGTACTCGCTCTCATCATCAATCTCTTCAATTACCTCATTGATTATGTCTTGCGAAACTCCCTTTGTGCGAAGCTCACCGGCAATTACCCGCTTACTTAACTTCTTCGCCCGTTGCCTTGACTCTGACCATAACCTCGCAAACTCAAGATCATTTAATAAACCTTGTAATTCAAGAGAATCTAAAACTGCATTGGCTGTTTCTGAGTCAGCCCCACGCCTTAGTAATTGTTTATGCAACTCATCCCTACTCTTAGCGCGTGGAGCAAGTGCGTATAACGCAATCGACATCGCCTCTGAGTAGGGATCAGCTACTACTTCTTGAGATTTCTTCAAGATGCTTTTGTGTGAGTTAGTGATTAGAACTCAACATCAGCTGTTGCTTCATCAACTGCTGCTACTAAGGCGGGATCCACCTCAGTTGGCACATATGAAGCTCTGATCTTGGTTTCAATATCATTGGCCAGATCTGGATTATCAATTAAGAATGCACGGGCGTTCTCTTTACCCTGCCCTAGTTGATCACCCTCATATGTGAACCAGGCGCCAGATTTCTTGACGATTCCAATCTCAACACCCATATCAATTAATGATCCCTCACGGCTAATTCCAACACCGTAAATGATGTCAAACTCTGCCTGCTTAAATGGTGGTGCAACCTTATTTTTAACGATCTTTACGCGAGTTCTATTACCAACCGCATCTTGACCATCTTTTAAGGTTTCAATTCGACGAACATCTAAGCGGACGGAAGCATAGAACTTAAGTGCTTTTCCGCCAGTCGTAGTCTCTGGTGAGCCAAAGAAAACACCGATCTTATCTCGTAACTGATTGATAAATATTGCAGTGGTATTTGATTGATGTAGTGCACCAGTCATTTTACGAAGTGCTTGTGACATAAGGCGTGCCTGAAGACCCATATGAGAGTCACCCATCTCGCCTTCGATCTCAGCACGTGGTACTAATGCGGCAACTGAGTCGACAACTACAATATCAATTGCACCTGATCGAACTAACATGTCCATAATTTCAAGTGCCTGTTCGCCAGTATCTGGTTGAGAAACTAATAGCGCATCAATATCAACGCCAAGTTTCTTTGCATACTCTGGATCCAATGCATGCTCAGCATCAATAAAGGCGGCGATGCCACCAGCTTTTTGAGCATTAGCAATTGCATGTAATGCCACCGTTGTTTTACCGGAGGACTCTGGGCCATAGATCTCAACTACTCGACCACGTGGCAAGCCACCAACGCCGAGAGCGATATCTAATGCAACTGAGCCAGTTGGGATTACCTCCATGGCAACAGCTTTGCGATCTCCCATCTTCATTACCGATCCTTTACCGAACTGACGCTCGATCTGGGCAAGGGCGGTATCTAGGGATTTACTACGATCGCTAGATCGTTTATCTTCTTTTTTATCATCTTGTGGTTCTCTATTTGCAGAGGCCATAAAGATTTATTTCCTTTCTTCTCCTTGACCAGCTCTAGGGATTTCATCTCCTACAACGAGGTCATATCTTCGGTCCAGAAGGTACGGAACATCACTGACGGCTGGCTGAGAGGCCAGCGGAACTGTGGAACCGCTCTGGTTGGGCAGGATAATTATATCGAACAACTGTTCGAAAGGGTAAAATCGGGCTAGGACACGCCGCTATCTGTATTTATCCGGCATCGCAGGGTTATGGCGCACTACCGCCTTCCAGATCTCATCCGGCTCCATACCGATATCAATTGCAGCATTGACGCTAATACCACCTAGCTCGCTATGGATGATATCTCGAGCGTAGGTATCAGCATCAGGGAAGTAATTGTTTAGCCTGGTGCGAAGCTCTGAGATTCTCATTCTAGTAAAAAAGTGAATTAGCCAATCGTTTTGACTGAGCTAATGACTCCTCATTTGTAATTGGAGAGCCAATCTGTCCAATCAACCATCTAAGAATTACCCCGCAAGCAGCCGAGTCAGCTCCAAAGATTTTTGCAATCCCTTGATGAGCTAGAACCCAGGTTGGATGGCTTGAAATTGTTACAAGCTTTGCGATATCACTTGGGTCAGTTTCAACTAATTTACGAAGTGCAGCATCTTGCGATATTGCAATTGAAAGTTGGAATAGCGCTTCCTGTCTTGAGGCAGCAGCGAGCGCTAAATCAGTTAACCTAATTACCTCCGACTCAACCAGGCACTCCATCATCTCTGCCTTATCGGCAAATTGATTGTAGATCGTAGCTTTCGAAACTTGAGAGCGTAAGGCAATATCTGCAATATTTGATTGGTAGTTACCCACCTCGGCAATAACTAATTTTGCACCCGCGAAGATAGCCGCTCGCGATTTATTACTTGTTGAATGTTGGCGGGCGTAAGTAATAAACGCCGGCTCGGCTGACAAGTTAAGCTGCGGTCTCTACCACTTGCAAAGTCGAGATTGTTAGTACTGGGGATTCGTGGGTTTTAACCACAGTGGCAACATCAACCAAGATTGTGGAAAGTGATAGATCAAGGGCTGAGCAAATAGCATTTAATAATTCACTTGATG
>JBEGQD010000081.1:0-4324 GCA_041181125.1 Actinomycetota bacterium
GCTGTTGAATCTAAGAAAAAGGGTTGGCCTGGTGTAAAGCTAAAGGTTGGTAAACCAAAGGCGCATGAAGATGTTGAAAGATTGATGGCGGTTAGAGAAACTGTTGGAAAAGATATGCACATCATGGTCGATGCCAACACCTCATTTACAGTTGCTGAAGCTGTAAAGCGCGCTAAAGCATTTGAGCCCATTGATTTATTTTGGCTTGAGGAACCACTTCCTGCTGATGATGTAACAGGTCATGCCAGGCTGGCGCAATCAACAAGCATTCCAATTGCAGTCGGTGAAACTATGTACTCTGCAATGCAATTTCAACAATATCTTCATCAAAATGCAGTTGGCATTGTGCAAGTTGATGTTGCTCGGGTTGGTGGAATTACGCCATGGCTAAAGGTTGCTCATATGGCAGAGAGTTTTAATGTAAAAGTTTGTCCACACTTTTTAATGGAGATTCATGTCAGCTTGGCTGCTGCGATCCCAAATGGTTTATATGTTGAGCATATTCCACAGCTAAGAGGAGTAACAAAAAGTGAGATAAAGATTGAAAAAGGTATGGCTTTAGCCCCAACCTCCGTAGGATTAGGTATCGATTGGGATTTTGATGCTATCGAAAATAAGCGGGTGAAGATTTGAAGATTAAGTCAGTCTTAAACGATCAGCGGGTAGTACTTACACTTCTAACCGTTGCATTGTTTATATTTTTTGGTCTACAAAATCCAGCTTTTTTTAATGTTGATTTTGTTATTTACCCACTACTTCGTGATGGTGCAACCTTAACGGTAATTGGATTAGCCCAACTTTGCGTCCTTTCAATTGGCCATTTGAATCTCGCAGTTGGCAGAATGGCAGCAGTTTCAGCATTGGTTGCTGGTGCTTCTTATCAATATTGGAATCTGAGTTTGTTGGAAGGTGCAATTCTTGGTGTATTAGCAGGAACTTTGCTTGGAGCGATTACCGGATGGATTATTGTTAAATCACAGGTAAATGCATTTATTGTTACTTTAGCGATGGATTTCGCTCTCCTTGGTTTAGTTACCTTTATTTATGTAACTTTTACAGGTGCGACTGCTGCCTTTACAACCAAACCAGAGGGCATGGATTTTTGGCGAAGTAAATCTCTTGGTGAAATTTGTTTAGGTCCCGTCTGCGGGCCAAGCGCGATTCCGATGATGTTGGTGCCGGCAATAGTTTGTTTGATATTAGTTGGCTTTATGTTCTCTAAAACCAGATTGGGTCGAGAGTTACTTTCAACTGGTTCTAATTTAAGAGCAGCAAAACTATCTGGTATCCCAACTGAAAATCGTGTTTTAACTGCGCATATTTTTTCCGGGGCATTGGCAGGAATTGGTGGCTTGATGCTTGCCTACACAAACGGTTCATTTACCGCGGCAATTGGCAGCCAAGTTATGTTGCCATCTTTCTTAGGTCCAGTTTTAGGTGGCACATTGTTAGCAGGAGGCGCGGTTGCCGTCTTAGGAACATTTATTGGCACCATGTTGACCTTAGTTATACGACAAGGTTTATCAGTTCAGGGAATTGGATTGGAAACTTTAAATATTGCACTTGGACTTGTCTTATTAGCTGCATTATCTGTTGGTCAGATTCAAAAGATGTTTACCTCCTTTAAATTGCGAGCGAAAAAATGAAGCTACCGTTTTTCTTTAGAAACCGGATGACGGAGGTTTCACTGACCGTAATATTTATCCTTGGCTTTTTGGCTTTAGTTGCTACTTCAAATGGTGTCTTCCTAAGCAGGGCTTCCCTTCAAGGATTCTTAACTTACCTTGCTGTTCCAATCACCATTGGCTTAGCTCAAATGGTTGTGCTTTGCATTGGCCAGATGAATCTTGCCGTCGGCACAATGGGTGGAGTTACCTGCGCCATCATGGCGGTATTAATGGCAGATCACAATGTGCCAATCGCAATTGCAATTCCAATCGGGATACTCTCTGCCACTTTAATGGGTGCAGTAAATGGTGCCTTAGTAGTTTTAACTCAATTAAACGGATTTATTATCACCCTAGGTACTTACACAATTTTACTTGGCTTCCAGTATAGATTGGTTAAGACCTTTACCATTGATAAGTATCCAGCTTCTCTTCCAGAGTTTGGTAAGAAAGCATTTATAGGTTTTCCTTATATTTTAATTATCGCCATTATTACCGCAATTTTGCTCTCACTATTTTTCAGCCGAACCATTATGGGAAGAAGAATTTTGGCAACAGGTGGAAATCCATTAGCAGCTCGACTTTCTGGAGTTTCCAATAACAAATCAGTATTTCTAGCTCACACCTTATCTGGCTTACTTATTGGTGTGGCATCAGTAATTACTATTGCATCACTTCCTGGTATTAACAGATCAATTGGTGGAGATTGGTTGCTAGCATCCTTTGCCGCACCAATTATTGGTGGCGTTTTAATGTCTGGTGGCACTATTGCAATTTATGGCACAGTTATTGCAGCTGCTGTGGTTCGATTAGTTGATATTGCAAGGGCGCAGTACTCACTTGATCCAAGCATCGTTTCCCTTAGCGTTGGTGTTGTAACACTGTCTACCGTGGCATTAAGTGAATGGCGACGTCGTCGAACTGAACGAGCCAATGAGGGAATAAAGGCATCGCAATGAGCGCTGAATTATTAATCAATAAGGTATCTAAGGAGTTTCCTGGCGTACTGGCACTTAATGCGGTCAACTTAACTCTTACCGGCGGCACAGTTCACGCTTTGCTTGGAGAGAATGGCGCAGGTAAATCAACTTTAATTAAAATCATTACCGGAGTTTATGTAGCAGATTCTGGCTCCATGAAGGTGAATGGAGAAGAGAAAAGCTTTAATAATCCAATTGAATCAACTGAGGCTGGCATTGCAGTTGTTCACCAAGAAAGAAATTTAATTCCAGAGTTCTCAGTTGAAGAAAATATAACTCTCCATAAACCGCCATTGAAGTTTGGGGTAATTGATAGAGCTGAGCGAACTCGGCTGGCAAAACAAGCACTTCAAACCCTTGGTTTTGAGATTGATTTAAATGAGCGGGTAAAGAATCTATCGGTTGCCCAAATGCAATTAGTTGAGATTGCTAAGGCGTTAGTAACAAATGCCAAGATCATCTTGCTTGATGAGCCAACCGCATCAATTACCGGAAGTGAAACTAAGAAACTATTTGATGTGGTTAGAAAGTTAAAGGATCAAGGCACAGCAGTTTTATTTGTGAGTCATAAGCTTGAAGAGGTCTATGAAATCTGTGACACAGTTACAGTGTTAAGAGATGGCGTAAGTGTTTTGGAATCTAAGTCTTTATCTGATTATAAGCAAGGTGAGATTGTGGATTTAATGGTTGGGCGCCACTTAGCTGAGCGAAAAAATGTCATTCGTAAAATTGACCGAAGCAAGAAACCGGTAATTGAGTTAAAGAATCTATCAACAGCTTTAGGCCACAGAAATATAAATCTAAGCCTTTATCCAGGTGAGGTGCTCGGTATGTATGGCTTAGTTGGAGCTGGGCGAAGTGAGTTGGCTAGATCCATACTTGGATTACACGCTGTAACTAGCGGTCAGATATTGCTTAATGGCGAAGAGGTAAAGATTAAGAACTTCCGCGATGCACTCCATAAATTCAGGATTGGTTATGTAACTGAGAACCGTAAGGAAGAGGGCTTATTTCTTGATTTTCCTGTACGAAAAAATATTTCAGTAACCATTTTGTCCAAGATTTTGCAAAAACTCTCAGTTATTAATCCTAAAAAAGAGGATGATGTCGCAAGTAAGTATGTGGAACGTCTTGGCATAAAAGTAGTTGATAACAATCAGTTAGCGTTAACTCTTTCTGGGGGAAACCAACAAAAGGTTTCAGTATCAAAATGGCTGGCAGCAGAAACTAAAATCTTGGTCATTGATGAGCCTACAGTTGGTGTGGATGTAAGAACTAAAGCCTCATTCCATGAACTCATCACCCAATTAGCTGATGAAGGATTATCAATCATCTTGATCTCAAGTGATTTAGCTGAGATGGTCGCAGTTGCTGATCGAATTTTAGTAATGCGCCGTTATGAATTGGTGGGGGATTTAGATAACAGTAAGGATTATCAGAGTATGTCTAGATCAATTATGAATAGCATTCAAGCAAGTTAAAAATGATCAAGTCAAAGCGACAATTTCCAGATCTGCCACATTTTGCATCATTAATTGAGTGGAAACTTCCCTCACTATTTAGAACCAGAACCAAACTTGCACGAGCTTTAACAATTAATGATTTGGCAAAGATTGCTAAAAAGAAGGTTCCTAAAGTTGTCTTTGATTACGTTGAAGGTTCAGCTTTAGATGAGGT
>JBEGQD010000082.1:0-34455 GCA_041181125.1 Actinomycetota bacterium
ACAGAAATTGATGAGAAATACTCACCAACTAATGTAGATTTCACTGTTGTTGTCTCAAGTCCTACTGGAATTTTTAATGACAAGATTTGGGTAAATCTAACAAATTACGCAAATATTTCACTTGGTGCAGAGCTGTATCGAACTGATAAGCCAATTAATAAGTCACTTACCACTGTAACTTTTAAAGGAACTGTAATAGTTCCACCTTCACTAACTGCTGGTCCATTATTTTCATACGTAGATGATGTTTATAGCATTCAGCCGGCCACTGGTGGTAAAGGTTGGCCGAATGAAACCTTTTACCCAGATATCTTTTCTAAATTAGTAGGAGCTGAGAGTTCATTACTAATTCGAAAAAGTGGAGAGTTAGATTATGCCTACTCCACATTTATCGGGCCTAGCTATAGTGATACAAATTTAGAGCTAGGTTGGGTTGATCCTAAGTACAAAGATTATGACTATCCAGTGTTTCGAATTGGTGAAACTCTTGATATTTCTGAGTACTACGAATTAAAGGTTCCAACCCTGGATTTAAAGGTGAGTACATCAAGCCCGTCTGTATGCACAGCCTCTGGAAAGGTAATTAAGTTCATTGCTTTAGGTGAGTGTAATTACAAGGTTTTCACAGAAAAAACTAAAGATTATCAAGCATTGGCAAATACTCAATCGGTTAGCATTTCCTCTGCTCGAGATAAATTCTCACTAAATATAAGTTCTATTTCAGATCAAAGTACTAAATCGCTACCTAAAGTATTAACTGGGCCTTTGGTATACGACTATGATGGAATTTCAATCATTTACCCAACTACTAAGACTCCAGCGGTGTGCCATCCAACTGCTACAAATATAAATCTTATTAGCGGTGGCTTATGTGTATTAACCTATACAAGTATCGCAAATGATTATCACTTAGGCTCAGTTAAAAATATTGAGTTTAACATTATCAAGCAAACTCAAGAGATCACAACTAGCCCAATTAGTGCTTCAATGAAAAAAGGTAAGAAATTGATACTTACTGCGAAAGCTACGAGTGGTTTAGAAGTAGCATCTAAATCTAAATCACCTGAATTTTGTAGTATTGATAAGTTAAATGTAGTGGCGCTTAAAAAAGGCTTTTGTGTTGTTGAATTGAGTCAAGATGGTGGTGGGATATTCAATTCTGTTCAGAAAAGTTTGATAATCAAAATCCTTTAAATCGAAACCTATTTATCGCAGATATAGGCAGTAGTTTGTGTCTGCGATAAACATGGGTCTTAAAAGATTGGATCCAAAACTTTCTGGCATGGGATCAGATCGCCACAAGTTTTAAAGTGAAATTGTTGGTGCGCCCGCAGGGATTCGAACCCCGAACCTTCTGATCCGAAGTCAGATGCTCTATCCGTTGAGCTACGGGCGCTAGATTGATATCTTTAAAAACTATCTTAACTATGTCCATCAAAAAGACTAGTAACTGAACCATCCTCAAATACCTCTTTAATTGCCCTTGCTAGCAATGGTGCAATTGAGAGCACAGTTAAGTTATCAAATCGATTTTCTTCAGCTATTGGCAATGTGTTGGTAACTACCACCTCAGAAACTCTGGATTTCTTTAACCTATCAACGGCAGGCCCAGATAACACAGCATGTGTTGCAGCAATTATTACATCCTTGGCACCTTCTTCGATTAAAGCATCAACTGCTTTAGTTACTGTGCCAGCAGTATCGATCATGTCATCAATTACAACGCAGGTCATACCCTTAACATCTCCAACAACCTTGCCAACAGTTGCCTCATTAGGAACCTTTGGATCGCGGGTTTTATGAATAAATGCAATACTGCAGCCGCCAAGTAATTCGCTCCATCTTTCTGCCACTCTAACTCGGCCAGAGTCTGGCGAAACTATTACTAGATTCTTACGATCGACCTTACTTCCAACATAATTTGTTAAGAGTGGAAGTGCGAAAAGGTGATCAACTGGACCATCAAAAAATCCTTGAATTTGAGCGGTATGTAAATCAACACACATTAAACGATCTGCTCCTGCAGTTTTAAAAAGATCTGCCATTAATCTTGCAGAGATTGGTTCACGACCACGATGCTTTTTATCTTGTCGGGCATAACCATAAAAAGGAAGAACAACAGTTATTCGCTTGGCAGACGCCCGCTTTAGTGCATCTACCATTATTAGTTGCTCCATAATTTGTTTATTTACCGGAGCGCTGTGGCTTTGTAATACAAATGCGTCGCTTCCGCGGACACTCTCTTCGAATCGAATAAATATTTCACCATTTGCAAAGTCATATGCTGATGTTGGTGTAATTGGAATACCAAGCTCTGAGGCAACCTCATCTGCAAGCTCTGGATATGCCCGGCCAGTAAATAGCCGCAAACTTTTCTCGGAGGTTAAGCGAATTTCGTTCAGTTTAGCTTCCCCCTCACTGTGGTGAACTAGGTTAACTCTACTAGTAACTGCTTACTCTTTGGCGCCAGCTTTTTTTGCTGCTGCCGCTGATTTGCTCTGGCTTCGTTTGCGAAGTACCCAACCCAAGATATTTACTTGACGAGCACGGCCGATTCCGATCGCACCGGCAGGCACATCTTCATTAATAACAGAGCCGGCAGCGGTATATGCACCATCACCTACTGTTACCGGGGCTACCAACATGGTGTCACTACCAATTCGAACCTGATCACCAATTTTTGTTTGATGCTTCTGCTCACCATCATAATTTACAAAAACAGTAGCCGCGCCGATATTTGATTCTTCACCAATTTGGGCATCCCCAACATATGAAAGATGTGCGATTTTAGATCCCTTACCAATCGTTGAGTTTTTAATCTCCACAAATGCACCTGCTTTGCTCTCATTAGCTAAAACCGTTCCTTTGCGGAGATAGGTGTAAGGGCCAACCTTTGCGCTATTTCCGATTGTTGATTTAGTAGCAAAACTTTCTACAACAGATGCGCTCTGGCCAACCTCGCACTCAACTAAGGTAGTTCTTGGTCCAATGACTGCTCCAGATTTAATATGGCTATTACCGCTAATTGCAGTGCCCGGATAAATAACCACATCAGATTCAATCTTTACATTGAAATCAATCCAAGTAGTGGTTGGATCAATAATTGTTACTCCATTTAACATATGCTGATGGTTAATTCGGTCGCGCATAATTGCAGCGCACTCAGCTAATTGCGTGCGATCATTAATACCCAAGGTTTCGGTATAGTCGTTTGAAAGTACTGCATGAGCACTCTTACCCTCGGCATTAACTAAACTAATTACATCGGTTAGATAAAGCTCTTTTTGCGAATTATTATTCTTTAGTTTTGAAATAACCTCACGTAGAGTCTTTGAATCAAATAAATACACTCCGGTATTAATCTCATCTATATCTTTTTCAGAGTCAGAAGCATCTTTCTCTTCTACTATTTTTAAGATTACCCCGTCATCGCCTCGAATAATTCGCCCGTATCCGGTTGGGTCAGGCAGCAGGGCTGTTAGTACCGAGGCAGTGTGCTTACCTTTTTCATGTACCTCTAAAAATTCGCTCAGAGTTTGATTTGTTAGTAGTGGAGTATCACCAGCCAAAATTAATACTGTGCCATCGCCTTTGTGTTCAGCGAGCGCAAGTTGCGCCGCCCCACCTGTACCATCGCGTTTTTCTTGCACCACTGTCTTTGCCTTTGGTGCGATCTGTGAAAGATGCCCGACTACCTCTTCTTTATGAGCGCCAACAACAATTGACAGATTCTTAGCCTCAAGCGGTATAACCGCTGCTAATAAATTTTCAATAATTGAGCGCCCAGCAATTTCATGTAAAACTTTCGCAGAATTAGATTTCATTCGCGTGCCCTCACCGGCCGCCAGGACAATGACAAGCTCTAACTTGCTCATCACTACCCCCTTTTACTTGGTGGCTCCGCCACCAGGTATCGATCCTGGACCCTGAGCTTCAAAGGCTCATGTGCTAGCCACTACACAATGGCGGAACCTGAATTATCCCTTATAAATGGTTAAATTAAAAACTTTCAATTATTCGTGCGCCAGCAACAGGTCCAGTTGCTCTTACAACTGAGGAAACAACCCCACTACTGCTTAATGCAACGGTTAAATCCATTGCATGATCATCATCTGATACTAAAAACGCAACGGTCGGCCCTGAGCCCGAGACAATTCCACCTAATGCGCCGTAATCAATTCCAACATCTAAAACTAAACGAAGTGCTGGGCGAAGTGAACATGCAGCTGGTTGTAACTCATTTGTTAATGCTTTGCCTAACGCTTTCGCATCCCCTGCTCTAAGTGCTTGCATAATTTGTTCACTAACTACTGGTGCGCTTATTGATAATCCCTCTCGAAGTCGATCACACTCTTGATAAACAGATGGCGTAGCTAATCCTTGGCCAGATAAGGCAAGCACCCAGTTGTAATTACCTTTAGCAAGTGCTGGTGTTATCTGATCACCTCTGCCACTGCCAATTGCGACTCCGCCGCAAATTGAAAATGGGACATCACTGCCTATTTTGCTACCGAGTGACTCCATCTCATCGCGAGAAAGTCCCAACTCAAATAAGGAATCTAGACCAACAATTACACCTGCTGCATCAGCACTTCCACCTGCCATTCCACCTGCTACAGGAATCTCTTTTTTTAATTTAATACTTAAATCACTTGGTAGTTCATACTCTTTAATCATTAGCTCAGCCGCTTTAACCGCCAAGTTGCTGCTATCTGCTGGCACACCGTTGGCAGTTTCACCAGTAACTGAAATTACTAACCCAGAGTTTTCACCCGCAGTTGCAACAGTTACATCATCAAATAAAGAGATGGCTTGAAAGACCGTGGTTACTTCATGAAAGCCATCATCACCTAATGGCCCCACCGATAGTTGCAGATTTACCTTTGCCGGAACTCTGGCAACTACTCCCTTAGATCTCATGTGCTAGAGCGTATTGCTTAAATAACTTACTTGCTGGAATTGTGCTTAATTACTTGCTTACCAATTTGGAAAAATTGGGCTACTGAGAGTGCTTCACCACGAATTGTCGGATCAATCCCACTATCTAGCAGTAACTTTTCGGAATCAGTTCCAGTTAGCTGATTTAAGGCAGCGCGCATCATCTTTCTGCGTTTGGCAAAAGCTTGGTCAATAACGGCAAAGGTAGCAACTCGCTCATTCTCACTACCAAGGGGTGGATGGCGATCAAATCTAACTAATGATGAATCAACATTTGGAACTGGCCAAAATACTGAGCGAGAGACTGAGCCAGACAGGGATAGCGAAGACCACCAATTAGCTTTAACTGTTGGTGATCCATATTGCTTATTATTTGGCTTAGCAGCTAATCGCTCTGCAACTTCACTTTGAACCATTACTACGCCGCGATTAATTGATGGAAAATGCTCAAGTGTATTTAAAAGTACTGGAACTGAGATGTTATATGGCAGATTTGCGACTAAAACTGTTGGCTTAATTGAAATCTCCCTTAATTGCATAGCGTCTTGATTAATCACCATTAAATTCTTATTTTTAAATCCATGATTTTCAACAGTTATCGGTAATTGCTTAGCAAGACGATCATCAATTTCAACCGCTACTACCTGCTGCGCCGAATCTAATAATGCAAGTGTTAGTGAACCTAAGCCAGGTCCAATTTCTAACGCAATATCATCCTTACCAACCTGGGCGAGCTTTACGATTTTTCGACAGATATTTGAATCAACAACAAAATTTTGACCAAGCTTTTTTGTTGGCTTTAAATCAAGTTGTGCTGCAATCTCTCTTATTTCTGATGCACCTAGTAGGTTTGTCATTTAGAAAGTGCCAAAAATACGTTCTGCGTTTTCAGAGATAGCACCTGCTAAGTAATCAACCGACTCTCCACGCAAATCTGCAATTACTCTAAGTGTATTTGGGATCTGAGCGGGGGTATTTAAAGTGCCACGATTTGGCATTGGTGCAAGAAATGGTGAATCAGTTTCAACCAGGATTTGATCAATTGGAACAAGTGCAGCTGCCTCACGAAGTTGTGGTGCATTTTTAAAGGTAACAGTGCCAGCAAATGAAAGAATGTATTTACTTGCAACACATTCTTTAGCCATTTGGGCATCCCCAGAAAAACAATGAAAAATAGTTTTCTCTGGCGACCCTTCCTCATTCAGTAGATCTAATACAGCCCTGTGAGCATCTCGGTCATGGATTACTAACGCCTTATTGTTCTGCTTAGCAATTTCTATGTGGCGACGAAATGAGTATTTTTGTTTATCTTGTAGTTCGGGCTCTGTTCGAAAAAAATCAAGGCCAGTCTCACCAATAGCTCTTACTCGTGGATGAGTTGCTAACTCTTCAATTACCTTTAAATCTTTTTCTAGATCCTCAACAACCGGTGCTTCATTTGGATGAAGTGCTACTGCGGCCAAAACTCTTCCTACAAAAGCCTCTGCACACTTTACTGACCAGATTGATTGCTCTGCTGAGTAACCAACCTGCACTACTCGATCAATACCAACTGAAGCAGCCTCATCTAATGTTTGCTTAATTAAAGGTGAATCTGGCTCACTGTTATGAATCAATTCAAGGTGTGCATGGGAGTCAACAGTTTTGGTATTAATTCCAGCTGGAAGTGGCGCTGGTTTTCGATCAAGATCGCGATTGTGACGATCTGCCATAAATTACTTAGCCTCTTCTAATCTTGGAAATAGAACATCTGTTTTTGTAACAGTAGATTGCGCAAGAAGCTGGCCCCAATTTGATACCTGATCAACTCTTTGATTACCAATACCACCCAATGTTGCCGCCCCTAAGCTTTGCCATAACTTTTCAGTAACCTCAGGCATAACTGGGTGTAATAAGACGGCTAGTGCCCGCAGTGACTCTGCTGTGTTATACAAAATTTCATCTAACTCATTTTTACGTGATGGATCCTTTGCTACTACCCATGGCTCTTTCTCTGTTACGTAACCATTTACACGCTTACAAAAATCCATAATTACATTAATACCGCCTTGGAAATCTAATGCACAAATTGCATCATCTGCACTCTTAACTGTTTTAACTAACAAACTAGCTAAATCATTGTCCTTAGCTACCTTAGGAATCTTGCCTTCGCAATACTTTTCAATCATGGCGATTAATCTTGAAGCAAGGTTGCCGAAATCATTAGCCAGCTCACTGGTATAGCGGGCTGCCATATCCTCCCAAGAAAATGAGCCGTCACTTCCAAATGGAATAGCTTTTAGGAAGTAGTAACGAAAGGCATCAACACCAAAATCTTTTGTGATATCACCCGGTGCTATGCCAGTTAATTTACTCTTTGACATCTTTTCACCACCTACTAACAGCCAACCGTGAGCGAATATCTTTTTAGGAACTGGCACATTTGCTGCCATCAACATTGCTGGCCAAATAACCGCATGAAAGCGCAAAATATCCTTGCCGACTAAATGAACATCAGCTGGCCAAGTTTTTGCAAATTTCTTTCCACCCTCAGACGCTGGATCATCGCCTAAACCGACTGCGGTTGCGTAATTTAATAATGCGTCAAACCAAACATAAATAACTTGATCGGTATCCCACGGAACTGGAATACCCCAATCAAATGTTGAGCGAGAGATCGAGAGATCTCTAACCTCACCTTCCAAAAATGAGATCACTTCATTTCTAGCACTCTCTGGCTGACAAGCGCCAGGGTTTGATTTGTAATAATCAAGAAGAGGTTGACGAAAAGCTGATAGTTTAAAGAACCAATTATCCTCACTTAACATTTCAACAGGTTTAGAGTGAATCTTGCACTTTCCTTCATCTAAGTCACCAGGTAATTTAAACTCTTCACAGCCAATGCAATATGGGCCTTCAAATTTACCGGCATAAATATGGCCGGTATCCTTTAATCCTTGCAGGAATTTTTGGACCCGCTCGGTATGGCGCTTTTCAGTAGTTCTTATGAAATCATCATTGGCAATATTTAAATCTTTCCAGACAGGTTTCCAAGATGATTCAACTAATTTATCGCACCATTGCTGCGGTAATACATTATTACTTTGCGCTGTATTTAAAACTTTTTGTCCATGTTCATCAGTTCCAGTTAAGTACCAAACCGATTCACCACGCTGGCGGCGCCAACGGGTTAATACATCTCCCGCCACCGTTGTATATGCATGCCCAATATGTGGGGCATCATTTACATAGTAAATAGGCGTAGTTAAATAAAAAGATTTATCACTGGCCATGATCAGATCTTATCGCCACTCTTGTTGGTAACCATCGCATCAAATACAACTCGCTTTGAAACACCAGATGCCTTTGCTACCTGTGAAATTGCCTCTTTACGACTCTCACCAGATCTCTCCTGTTCAAGCACCAACTCAATTAGTTCAGATGTTGAAAACTCTCTGTTGCTTAGATCAAACCCTTCAACAACGATAGTTAGCTCTCCCAAAATATCTTTAGATTTTGACCAGGTGATTAAATCGGCCAATGGTGCTCGAACTACCTCCTCATACTGCTTACTCATCTCTCTACACACCGCAGCATTTCTATCATCTCCAAAAGCATTGCTTGCATCTGTTAATGATTCAGTTATTCGATGGGGTGCTTCAAAGAAAATTACCGTTCGCTCCTCTTGGGCAAGATCTTGAAACCATTTTGCCCTAGCTGTTTTTGTTCGCGGCGGGAATCCTTCAAAACAAAATCGATCTGTTGGTAGGCCAGAGAGTAAAAGCGCAGTAGTTACGGCGCTTGGTCCAGGCAATACTTTGATCCCTATATTTTCATTTAATGCTGCTCTAATCAATCTGTAACCAGGGTCAGATATTCCGGGAACTCCAGCATCGGTTACAACTAAAATATCTTTCTGAGATTTCAAAATCGATGTTAATTCATCCAACCGCTCAGTTTCATTACCCTCAAAAAATGAAATTACCTTTGCATTATGTTTAATCTCAAGATCTCGGCATAGCCGGGCAAACTTACGAGAGTCTTCTGCAGCAACATATTTAGCTCTCTTGATCTCTTCAACTAAATGGGCAGATGCATCCCGGGCATCACCGATTGGCAGGCAGGCAAGAATTAACATTTGCTAATTCTCTCAGGTTATTTTGCCCTCCGCTTTCGAGTTGGACTTAGGCTGATGCCATGGATCTAGCCTTGCTGCGTCGAATATCGCCGATTTCGATAATTCTTGGCTTTGCTCTCACCTTACGTCTCTGGCGGCTTAGCCTTCCAAAAGGTTATATTTTTGATGAGGTTTATTATGCAAAAAATGCTAACTCTTTAATTTCATCTGGTGTTGAGTTAAATCAGCAAGGTGGTGCGGAATTTGTAGTCCATCCCCCATTAGGTAAATGGTTAATTGGCATAGGTATCAAATTATTTGATAACAATGAATTTGGCTGGCGAATAAGCTCATCTCTCTTTGGTACGGCTTCAGTACTACTTATCTATTTAATTGCTAAAAGATTGTTTAAATCTGAATTTTTAGGATTAGTTGCAGCACTACTCATGGCATTTGATGGACTGAACTTAGTAATGTCTCGAGTTGCGTTGCTTGACATTTTCTTAATGTTTTTCACACTTCTATCTTTTTACTTTCTTATTGGGGAAAATCTCTGGTTAAGTGGGATGTCTATTGGGTTGGCTATATCGGTTAAATGGAGTGGTGCATATTTAATTCCATTACTACTTTTACTGACACTTAACTTTAGTGAGTTAAATATTAAGCAATCTGTAAAGCGGGTATCGCAATTTATATTTTTGCCTACCTTCGTTTACCTACTCTCTTGGAGTGGTTGGATTTTTACTAGCAATGGCTGGTCTAGAAACTCTGGCTCAAATGTCTTCTCTTCACTTTGGAAGTATCATCAAGAAATCTTGATATTTCACCGAAACTTAGCTCAGCAGCACTCTTACTCAGCAAATCCTTGGAGTTGGTTAGTCCTTGGAAGGCCTACCTCTTTTTACTATCAAACGCCACCAAATTGTGGTGCTACAAAATGTGCTCAAGAAATTTTAGCAATTGGAACACCGTTTCTTTGGTGGAGCGCAATTTTTGCAGTTGCAATAACTGTTGGTTTTTATATTAAAACAAGTAGTAGATCTGCTGAGATAATTCTGGCTGGTATTGCTGGCACCTATCTTCCTTGGTTCATTATTCAAGATAGAACGATGTTTTATTTTTATGCAATAAGTATTCTGCCATTCTTGATTTTAGCGATTATCTACTGCTTTGATCTGCTTCTAAAATATGGCAATTATCAGTGGGGTATAAATATTTTTGTGGCAATCGTTGCAATTAACTTTTTATATTTTCTACCAATTTTGCTAGGTATTGAAATTCCTTACAGCCAGTGGCTACACAGAATGTGGTTGCCTAGCTGGATTTAATTTCTATTCGTTTACTGCTCGGTCTTCCTCGTTTACTTCAACCAATTTTGCTTGATCAAAGAAATCATCATCTCTGCCAGATAGTGCTTTTACCAACTCTTGTTCAGCGCTCCATTGGCCTGTAGTTGTTAAATCAATTATTCTCTTACTTGGTACCGCCTTAGCGGCAGTTGTATAAACAGGTTTAGGTAATTGAGTTGGTTGCCAACCTTTTCGATCTTTTGGAACTACGACAACACCAGTTATTTCTTCTCGCTCACTAAATGGAATCCAATGTTCACCACTTCCAGTTTGTTGAACGGGTTCTGGAATTACTGTAGTCGGGATTTTAATATGAGATATTTTTTCAAGTGCTTTAACTCTGCGCATTTTTAGCTGTGAAGCAACAACTTGTTTACGGACACTTACGAAGTAAATTAGTAAGCCAGTCAATGGTACAAATGTTGTTATTAAATCTAAAAATCCAACTAATGCACTAACCAACGAAAGCGCGTACAGAGAAAAAAGTGTTCCAAAAATCAATCGTCTTTGTAAAAAAATTTTACTTTTATCTATACCTTTATTTTCAGATTTTATACTGCCATTACTTTCAGCTACTACTTGCATTGCATTTTTATATCGTTCAATTGCTTTACCGGAATTATCTTCATGCTTACTTAACCATTGCGGCAGAAAGTAGCCAGCCCACATCCCAATGATGATTAAGTAGATAAAACCTGAACCCATAAAGCACAACGATAAATGTCCGAGGTTGATTTTGAAGGTAATTAGGTAGGTATGTCCTAAGTTTATTTTATTTAATTATGGGATTTTCCTTAACAAAAGTTATGTGGTCACGCCAATCACCAGCAATATGAAGGTAGTTACTACGTGCACCTTCCAGTATGTAGCCAGCTTTCAACGCCACCTTTTTTGAGGCTTCATTTTCTGGGCGTAGATTAATTTCAATTCTATGGAGATGTAATTGCTCAAAACCAAACTTAGTTAATAGTTGTACCGCTCTAGTTGTATATCCACGGTTGGAATAGCGTTGGTCTATCCAATATCCAATGTGAGCACCTCGCATTGCACCAAAAATAATTCCCCCCAATGTGATTTGACCTATAAGTACCAAGCTTTGATTTTCTTTTATCCATATACCCAGCGAAATAGATCGTAGTGCTTTCATTTCTCGATTAAGTTGAATCACCATTCCGTAATAAGAGGGAAGTGGTGCATTTGAATCCACATTTGGCCTTGTTGCTTCCCAGGGAGATAACCAATCTCTATTAATTGCTCGAACAGCATCCCACTTTGACTTATCTCTAAATCTTATTGGCATTAATGTTAGATCAGCATCAACTAATTTTTTCAATTGTCAACTCGATTTATCATGATTACCGTTACTAAATCACCAGATTTTAGTTTTTGATTTTTTTCAGAAAGTTCTATTAAGCAATCTGCATTAGCTAATGTGACAAGAGAGGCCTGTTCAGAAAGTGGATCAACCTCTCCGCTAGTTATAAGTTTTGCTCTCACGTAAGTGGCTTTACCAGAATTAGATTCAACAGATTTACTTAATTTTAATTTTTTAGTGGGTCTAGTGACTTCACTTTTTGCAAGCATTTTTAAAATCATTGGGCGTATAAATATTTCTGCCGAAAGGTAGTTACCAATTGGATCACCTGGTAATACAACAACAGGAATCTTGTCTGGACCGATTAATCCATAGCCATGCTTGCCACTTTCATTTAAATTAGGAGTGACTACTGTGATTTCTCCTAATTGTGAGATTACTGACGTTATTAAATCAAAAGATTCATCAGCTGATTCACCGCTAATCACAATAAGATCTGCTCTAACAAGTTGGTCTTCTATAACTAGCTTTAATTGTTCGGCTGTTTCGGGGATTGCATGAACTCGAAATGCATGTGCTCCTACTTCACGCATGTATGTTGTTAAAAACCATGAATTGCTTTCATACTCATCATCATCGCTGGCTAAGTTACTTCCGGGCTCAACTAAATCATCGCCTGCACTAATTATTACAACGCGCGGGTGTGGTCGACATGGCAATCTATCTAATCCAAGTGAGGCAGAGAGTGCGATCTGAGTTGAGTCGATTCGTTGACCATTTTTTATTACCAATGTTCCGTCAACTAATAAATCACTAGCCAAAGTCGCCCCATGCGAATCTAACAATGGCAGATCTAGCGCGGTCAGCGGCTTAGTAAGCCCGAGTAGCGCCTCCTGCAATTGCTCGACCGAGAGTGTTTGATCCATACCTAAACCTTACTTTGCCGCATCAATAAATTAAGGTAAGGGGCATGGATATAGAGAAGAATAAATCGCAGTTACGTAAGTTATATCGCTCACAACGTAAAGACCGATTTTTGACTGAAAATTGGCTGCATATTCTTTCAGCCTCTGAGTTTGTTAATGTTAAAAATGTCGCTTCCTATATTTCATATGAAGTAGAGCCCGATACTAGTGAGATAAATAAACAACTTATTGCAGTTGGAAAAAATCTTTACTTACCAAGGCTTTTAGCCGATGGTGATATTGAGTGGGTTCTGTGGGATGGATCAAAAGAAAAATTAAAAGCTACTGGCAAAAGTTTCGAACCAATAGGTGATGCACAAATTGTAGATCTAGATGTAATCATCGTGCCGGCACTGCATGTTGATCGAACAGGTATGCGGCTTGGCCAAGGAGGTGGCTCCTACGATCGAGCTCTAGCTAAAAGTAACGCTTGGAAAATAGCCTTGCTCCACCGCGGTGAATTAACTAGCGAGTTGTTACCTACACAATCCCATGATCAAAAAGTTGACGCTGCGGCAACACCAGAGATTATTGTCAGATTTTAATTTGTTAAAGTCTCAAGATTCCTAGCCATAACAATTCTTTGGATTTGGTTAGTACCCTCATAAATCTGAGTTAATTTAGCATCACGCATCATTCGCTCTACCGGGTAATCATTAACATATCCATATCCACCAAGTATTTGAACTGCATCAGTTGTTACTTTCATAGCAACGTCGGTAGCAAAGCATTTGCTGGCAGCAGAAAAAAAGGTTAAGTCACTCTCGCCACGTTCGCTTTTAACGGCTGCTGCATAAGTAAGTTGACGAGCTGCTTCGATTTGCATTGCCATGTCAGCTAGCATGAATTGAACTGCTTGAAAATCAAAGATTGGCTTACCAAATTGTTGACGCTCGTGTGAATACTTCTTCGCAATATCAAATGCACCTTGTGCAATCCCAAGTGCTTGCGCAGCAATTGTGATTCGGGTGTGATCTAAAGTTTTCATTGCTAGTGAGAAGCCAGTTCCAATCTCGCCTAATCTTCTATCATCACTGATTTTCACATTATCAAAGTAGACCTCGCGAGTTGGCGAGCCTTTAAAACCCATCTTTTTTTCATGAGCGCCAAATGAAACACCTGGGTCGGATTTTTCAATAATAAATGCAGAGATACCTTTTGCACCTTTACTTAAATCAGTTGATGCAAGCACTGTATAAAACTCAGAGACTCCCGCGTTTGAAATCCATTTTTTACTGCCGGAAATTATCCAATTATCACCATCTTTAACCGCTTTAGTTTTCATAGCAGCTGCATCTGAGCCTGCTTCAGATTCTGATAAGCAGTATGAAAATCCCTTACCTGCAGCCAGTTGAGTTAAATACTTTTTCTTTTGCTCAGAATTACCAGCAATCATTAAGGGAACTGATCCCAATTTGTTAACAGCTGGAATTAATGATGAAGCACCACAAACTCTTGCTACTTCTTCGATAATGATTACGGCTGCAAGTGCATCTGCTCCCTGGCCACCAAATTCAACTGGTACATGGGCTGCCGCAAGTCCAGCAGATTGCAATGCATCTGCGGCTTCCTGTGGGTAACGTGAATTCTCATCAACATCATGAGCAAATGGCGCAATCTTTTTTTGAGCTAATGCAGAAACACTCTCGCGTAAAGATTGGTACTCATCGCCAAATAATGGTGACATATCCGAAGTAGTAGACATAGGGTAATTCTATTGCGATAAATCTCGCCGGTTTAACTGGGCTAAATATCGGTTGTACTGGGCAAGATCATCATCCTCTCCCATTGCTGCGGCTCGATCAGCTGCTCTGTCTATTCGTCCGGCCTCCTTTTTGTCCTCTCGTTGCCATTGCAGAAATGTTGCAACCAGAGCTAACAAAATTGGTATCTCACCCATCGCCCATCCAATTGCACCACCAAGTTTTTGGTCTGCCAGCAAATCAGTTGCCCATGGCCGCTCAAGTTGAGCAAAGAAACCATTATCAATTAGCGATGTTGACGACATGAGCGCAATTGAAAAATAGGCATGAATACTCATGGCCGCAAAAATTATAATTATCTTTACAAGATAGGGCACTCTGCCAGGTAGAGGATCGACTCCAATGATCACTTGGAAAAATAATATTCCAGCAAGTAAAAAGTGAAGGGACATAAAGAAGTGACCGCTATGGCCTTGCATTAGATTGCCAAATAATGGTGTGAAATAAAGTGCAAATAACGAGCCATCAAAAATCGCAAGAGCTACGACTGGATTGGTGTAAAACTTACTTAATCTGGAGTGTAATAAAACTATAAATGAACCTCGAACTCCTTGCTCCTCTTTATTTCTTCCTTGTGGCAAGGTACGAAGCGCTAAGGTAATGGGCGCTCCTAAAACAATTCCAATTGGCGCAATCATTCCTAAAACCATATGAGCCATCATGTGATTAGAAAAAGCAAAATGCGAATACAGGCCAAGCCCACCACTAGTTGCAAAATCCACCGCACTTATTCCCAAGGCGAAAGTAATTGTTCTACTTACCGGCCATTTATCACCGCGCCTAGTGAGAATTAATACTCCTTTAATATACAAAGCCACGGAGATAATTAGAAGTGCGAGCATTAATCCATCTGCATCATAGGAAAGTAGCACGCGAGATATGGTAGGTGCTTGTGGCATAGGAATACCCGTCACAAGAAGTGCTGGAGTTGAAACTATATTTCGATCTGGAGGCGCTACCGTTGAAAGCCAACTTCCAACAAACAAGGTAATAAACATAATAAAAATTTCAGCAAAGATTAATCTAAACATTGAAGGAAAGTCTGACTTTATAATCCATCTTCGATGTAGGGCGCCGAATCCAATAAGAGTTATTGTTAAAAATATTTTTAGTAAGGTGATTAAGCCATATTTACTCTGCCAAGAAGAAAGAGTGTCCAGCCTTGTCCAGGCAGTTGCTGCTCCAGTAATTACAACAGTTATTGCACTCCATAGGGCCAATTCGCTAAATCTAGGCAGTGCTATAAGTTTTTGCTCTTTACTTAACTGAGTTAAGCCAAATAACCCACCTACCCAAAAAGTAAGTGCAATTACATGAACTACAAGGGCGCCAATTGCAAGTCCATGGCGGCCAGAAGAGCTACCATGACTTTGAAACAAAGGCGCGACGATAGATATTAATCCAATAAGTAACGCAAAATAAGTTGTGATGACTCTTCGAAGTGGAATTGCTAATAAAGTTAAAATACCAAAGATTTGTACCATATAACTTTTGCCAATAGAGGTTTGGGTTAGATAAGAGCGGACTACAGTTAAATCAAAGGATGATGAGATTGGTTGCTGAAGTAAGTATGCAATTTGAATTAAAATGTAAGAAATGGTGGATACTAACCAGGAAAGGGTTAATACTTTTGTTTTTTTTACTAACTTATAATTAGTAATCCCACCTTTTACATCAATATCTAAAAAGCCAATTGTTAGTATAAGCCCAAGAGTTAAAACTCCAGTCAACTGCATTAATCCTTTGCTCACTGGAGATAAAATCTCTATCAATTAATCACCCAGCTTATTTTAGGAATTTTTTGCTGCTGCCACGGCCAGGTGATTTTTTTGCTCTAGGTGGTGATTTAAATGTTTGCCTTGCATAGCGAGATAAAAATATTAATACTACAAAGGCAAAAACTAGTAAGGCAATTACAAAGATATCTGTAGTTCGATTTGCAGTTGGAACTGCCATTTCTGAATCAGATGGTGTTGGCGTAGGCAAAGTTACCTCTGCAGGTGCGTTGTATAAAAAAGTAAAAGTGCTAGAAATTGGAGAATCATTAATAGCCATTAAGGTGTAAGAAACTGTATATAAACCAGAGACCACAAGTGGCTTTAAGCCAACCATTAATACTGCGCCTTGAATTTGAATTGATCCATCATCTACTCGAACACCAGCAGGATCTGTAACGGTTAACTCATTCGCTCCCTCTGCTAAGTCAGCACTTGCCTTAATAGTTATGGCAGTAGGTGAGATGTTTAGAATTGAACCAGCAGTTGGAGATGTGCTTACAATTGATGTTGCAAAGGCTGATGAGGTTGAGCATAGAGCTATGAATAGAGTAAAAAATATCTGTAATCGCCGTTGCATCTACCTACTCCCCACTTTCAGTTAGCCCATATCTTGCCACCTGCTTAAGATTATCTCCTATGCCAACCTATGAGTACCTTTGTAATGATTGTGAACACGCTTTTGAGGTCGTCCAGTCATTTTCAGAGGCGGCAATCGAGATTTGTCCAAAATGTGGCGGTGAAGTTCGCAAGGTTTATAACAATGTTGGCATAGTTTTTAAAGGTAGTGGTTTTTATAAGACCGATTCTAGAAGCTCTGAAAAATCAAAGAGTGAAAAGGCGGTAAGTAAAACCGAAAGTAAACCTGAGAAAAAAGCCGAAAAGAAGGTTGATCCAAAATAATGTAATTAGCTGTGATGTGGTGGCTTATCCCGTTTTATTTCATCATCACGAGAGTCGTCAATTTCTAAATCTATTTCGTCGTTCGTAATTTTTGGAATAACTTTAGGATCGCTCATGTTTTACTCCTAAAGCTAATTCTAGCCCATCTAATAATTCTTCAAAAGAACTTTCAGGTAAATGACCTTCAATTATTAAATTGACCGCACCGTGGACACTTGACCATGCCATAATCTCTCCAAACGGCCTTAGATTCGATGGCATTACACCGCAAGCCACTAGTTCATCTAAAGTTTTTTCTAGAATCTTAAAACTAGCGTCATCAATGTGTGATTTCTCGCGATCGATAGAACAAAATCCCCCAAACATTAATCGAAACAAGTTTGGTTCCTTGCGTGCCCAATTAAAATAAGCTCGGCCAATTTCTCTAAACCTTAATTTGGTTGCACGAGCACTCTTTCCGGGAAATTTTTCTAGAGATTTTTCGGTCAAAACAGCGAGTTCGGTGAAAAGATACTCACCTATTCCGTGCACAAGAGATTCTTTGTCTGGAAAATAATGGTACGCAGCAGAGGGGCTCACACCTAACTCCGACGAAACCTCACGAAGTGAAAGATTGTATGGACCATTTTTTCGAATTAATTTAATTGCACTACTTATCAGCGCCGATTTTAAATTTCCGTGATGGTATGAGTTCCGAACCACTTTTGCCACTGACATAAACATAATTATGTCACTAAACTTGACAGTGTTCAAATCATCACCTAGTATTTGAACACTATTCAGATCAACGAGGAGTGCAATGTTTGAAAAACTGGGTTTGGTGACAGTAAAGCGCAAGAAGATAATTTTTTCATTATTCATTGGAGCTATGATTTCCGCTGGAATTATTGGCTCATCAGTTTTTGGAAACCTTGAAAGCGGTGGTTACTCCGACCCAAAGAGTGATTCAGCTAAAGCTTTTGAGTACCTAACCGATGTTTTTAAAGTTGAAGATCCTGCAGTTGTCCTAGTCGTTGAAACAAAAGATGGAATTACTACCCCAGAATCAATTGCTGCCGCAACCAAGCTAGAAAATCAAGTTAGATCAGAGCCAGGCGTGGCTTCAACCCTCTCATACTGGTCAGCAGGTGGCGCTGATTCACTAAAGAGTAATGATGGAAAATCTGCTTTTTTGTTCATCTATAGCAAAGACGTGAATTGGGACAACATTCAAAATTTAGGTAAGGAAATCCAAAGTAAATATGACAAACAGTTTGGTAATTTAAGGGTTTATGCAAGTGGTACTGGAGTCTTTGCTCACTCAATTAATACCAAAATTTCAGAGGATTTAAAGCTATCTGAATCAATATCAATTCCTTTAACTTTTATATTACTAGCATTTGTTTTTGGTGGATTAGTTGCAAGCGCTATGCCGTTACTAGTAGGAGTATCTGCAATATTAGGATCTTTTTTAGTAATTTACTTAATTACATTTTTCACTGGCGTGAGCATATTCGCGCTTAATTTAATAACTGGTCTAGGGCTTGGACTGGGTATTGATTACTCATTATTGATGGTTAATAGATTTCGTGAGGAATTGCATGCCGGTAAAACAGTTGATGAAGCAATTAAAAAAACGATAAGTACTGCAGGTAAAACTGTCTTCTACTCTGGTTTAACAATTGTAATTACTCTTGCTGCTTTAATGCTTTTCCCTCTAATGTTCTTAAAATCATTTGGTTATGCTGGAGTGACAGTTGTAATCATGGCAGTTCTCGGTGCTTTAGTTGCATTGCCTGCATTACTTGCAATTCTCGGAAATAGAATTGATAAGTTAGTAGTTAGAAAAAGTTCAATTACTCCAAAGGAAGATGGCAGATGGGCACAAACTGCGCGGTTTGTCATGCGTAGACCAGTTGCAGTAGTTGTACTTTCCTTAGTAATTCTCTCTGTTTTTGCTGCTCCGATTAAAGATATTGTTTTTTCACAAGTAGATTCAAGAGTTTTGCCTGCAAGTAATTCAGCTGCCTTTGCGTCAAAAATTATTTCAGATCGCTTTCCAGGGCAAGAAGGAAATCCAATAGAAATTATTGTTCCCAATGGCGCAACTATGGGCACACAAATTAATCAATACACAACCGAGATCGCCAAGGTTGCTGGCATAGTTCGAATTGGTAATTCACAAGTTTCTGGTAACGATGTACGAGTCACCGCTATTCACTCCATGGGGCCTCGAACCCCTGCAGCTGAGGCATTAATAAAAGAGATTAGAAGTATTAGAGCACCTGAGGGAACATTAATTGGTGGTGTTGCTGCAGATTACGCTGATACCCAAATCGGAATTGCTCGCACGATGCCATGGGCACTTTTATGGATTGCAATCGGTGTACTAATTTTGCTGTTCGCCTTCACTGGCTCAATTATCTTGCCAATTAAAGCGATTATTTTAAATATTTTGTCGCTAGCTGCCACCTTGGGAGTTATTACTTGGATCTTTGTTAACGGACATTTGAAATGGCTAGTGGGTGATTTCACCGTAACTGGCTCAGTAGACACTGGTTCAATAATTTTAGTTGCGGTTGTCGCCTTCGGTTTATCTATGGATTATGAGGTTTTTCTTCTCTCTAGAATTAAAGAGGAGCATGATGCCGGTAAATCAAATATTGAATCGGTAGCAATTGGTTTGCAAAGATCTGCTCGCATTATTACTGCAGCAGCAGGCTTATTAGCAATCGTATTTGCTTCTTTCATGTTAAGCGGTGTTACCTCAATTAAAATGCTGGGCTTTGGTGTTGCATTTGCAATTATCTTAGATGCAACTTTGGTTCGAGCATTATTAGTACCAGCATTAATGCGCTTATTTGGTGAACGCAATTGGTGGGCACCAAAATCAATGAAGCGATTTACAATTAATCATTAAGTAATTGCGTCCCCGGCGGGAGTTGAACCTGCGACCTACCGCTTAGGAGGCGGTTGCTCTATCCACTGAGCTACGGGGACAATATTTAATTTTTCTTAAAACTTTATTTCAATGATTAATTCTAATTTAATTCAGTAATAATAGAAAACAAATGTATAAACATGCGGGAATTTGTCATTAAATTACTGCTGAGATAGACTAACAATAATTCGTTTGGAGTTGGTTATCATGAAGGCCCTCGTTATAGGCGCCGGTGGAGTTGGAAGAGCGATCGCTAATATCGCGTCACGTCGTTCATTTATTGAATCTATGGTGATTGCTGATCGCACCCTGGCTCGTGCCGAAGAAGCTGTTGCTCGTGTTAAAGACCCTCGATTTTCTGCAGCTATGGTGAACGCTGCTGAACTTGAAGATATTAGAGAGCTAATCCGAAAAGCAGATCCTGATGTTGTAATTAACGCAGTTGATCCAAGATTTGTTATGCCTATCTTCTTAGCATGTGAAATCGAGAGTACTAATTACATCGATATGGCGATGTCTCTTTCTCGTAAACACCCGCACTACCCATATACCGAAACTGGTGTGAAATTAGGTGATGAGCAATTTGCCCGTGACTTTAACTGGGATGAGCGAAAAATTTATGCCCTAATAGGTATGGGCGTTGAGCCAGGAATGAGTGATATTTTTGCTAAATATGCAAGTGAGCACTTATTCAGCCGAATCGATTCCTGCACCATTTTAGATGGTTCTAATTTAAGAGTTGAGGGGTATGACTTTGCACCATCCTTCTCTATCTGGACCACAATTGAAGAGTGCTTAAATCCACCACTTGTTTGGGAAGATGGTCGAGGTTGGTACACAACTACACCATTTTCAGAGCTTGAAATTTTTGATTTTCCAGAGGGTATTGGACCAGTTGAATGTGTAAATGTCGAGCACGAAGAGGTTGTGCTTATTCCGCAAAAGATTGATGCTAAAAAAGTAAATTTTAAATATGGATTAGGTGCTGAATTTATTACTATCTTAAAAACTATAAATATGCTTGGCATGGATCGAAAAGAAACTGTTGATGTACAAGGAGTTGCTGTTTCACCTCGCGATCTACTAACCGCCTCACTTCCTGATCCAAGTACTTTAGGTGAACGCATGCGTGGTAAAACTTGTGCCGGTGCATTGATTAAAGGATTAGACAAGCAAGGTAATCCAAAGGCTTGTTATATTTACAATGTTGTTGATAATGCCTGGTCGATGAAAGAGTTTGGTGATCAAGCAGTTGTTTGGCAAACTGCAATAAATCCAGTAATTGCAATGGAGTTAATTCAAAATGGCACTTGGAAACCGCAGGGTGTTAATGGACCAGAGTGGTTTGAATCAAAGCCATTCTTAGATTTACTTGAAGAATATGGAACCTCTTGGCACATTCGCGATGAGGATACCTCTGGAATTAATAAGTAATGGCAACCGCTCTCGTTACTGGAGCCACTGCAGGAATAGGTGCAGCATACGCCCGGTTACTTGCAAAAGAGGGATTTGATTTAGTCTTAGTTGCCAGAGATCTTCCTAGATTAAATCAGGTAGGAAAAAGCCTTAGTAAAACTTATAAAGTAAAGATTGAGACGCTAAAAGCTGACTTAACTAAATCAACTCAGTTAAGCAAAGTGGAGCGCCGATTAGCTAGCAGTGGTAAGCCAATTGAGGTGTTAATTAATAATGCTGGATTTGGAATCAAGCAAAGCTTTACAGATAGTGAAGTTAAGCGTGAGCAGGAGTTGCTAGATGTCTTAGTAACAGCTCCAATGCGCCTATCACATGCGGTTCTACCCCAAATGATTTCTCGTAACTCTGGCGTGATCGTCAATGTAAGTAGTGTGGCAAGTTGGATTGCAGGTGGAACATATAGTGCAGCTAAGTCATACCTAACAGTATTTTCTGAATCACTACACACTGAGCTGAGCAAAACAAACATCAAAATTTCAGCACTCTGCCCTGGATTTACTAAAACTGAGTTTCATGAGCGAGGCAAAATGCGCATGACTGGGTTGCCAAACTTTATGTGGACTACATCCGATCAGGTTGTAAAAAAATCTTGGCGTTATGCAAATGCCGGCAAAGCTATCTGCGTTCCTGGCTGGCAATACTTGATATTAAGTACAATTTCAAGAACTGCACCTAGGCCAATTGTTAGAAAAATTGGAATGAATGTCCGCCGCAAGCAGCGGTGATATATAAATTAGCTAATTGTTAAGCTCTGGCTTTTAACAGTAAATTTTATTGGCTTTAATGCTGAACTTGCAGGGCCTACTTTTAAAGCACCATTTAATGCAAACTCTGAACCATGACCTGGTGGTTTACAAACCCAGCCACCTGATCCATCTTGCTTAACAATTACACCAGCATGCGGGCAGGCAAGTTTAAAGACTGAAAAACCAGTAGATGATTTAGAGGTTCTAACAACTGCAATTTTTCCATATTTTTTTAGATCTAACTCAATAACTCCACCAACAGTATTAAGCGCTGAGTTGGCCTTCAAATCAATCTCAGTTCTCCCATTTGCCAAAGTTTTAACACCGGTGGCAGCAACCGCTGGGGTGAAAGATAGGGCTGCAATCGCAGCACTTCCACATAAAAAACTACGTCTTGTGAGTGCGTCCACTTAAACCTCTCTAAAAGTAGTGAATTTAATTAAATCTTATTTTACTATTTTATTGTGATACGGCTGAAATTATACCTTGGTATCAAGTGGGTAACCGCTCTGTCTGTGGTAAGCCATCTAATACTCAGAGCAGTTTTCACTGAACCAAATATCTACATTGATCTAGTTCTTTTCAATTTTATTGGATTTCTATCTGCATTGATCGCCTTTAATGCCCCCCAAGTAACAGATCGAGTTGTTGCAGTAACAATTGGTTTAGGAGTTCTAATCTGGAGCATCGGTTCCTTTTTATCCACCTGGGACTCCTTTTATAATTCTCAAATACCTGATTGGTTTTCAGAGTTTTCCTACTCACTTTTTTATCCATTAGTATTTTTTAGCGTTATTAGATCCTTTACTAAACGAGTAAAAATTGGTGCTCTGGAATTACTTGATACGGTAATAGTTGCAGTTGGATTTACTAGTGTGCTTACCGCCTTCCTACTAAAGCCAGCAATGATTGGATTTGAAGGAAGTGCATTTACAGTTTTCATCTCTATTCTTTATCCAGTAGGCGATATAGTGTTACTCGCAATTGCTCTTGTTTATGCCTTACTTAGCCCAATGAGTATTAGATCACTACTACTGTGCAGTGGCTTACTCTCCTTTGCACTTTCAGATCTTTTCTTTATCTGGTCATCACTTAATTCAACTTATAAGTTTGGCTCAATTACAGATGATGGCTGGGTTATCGGATTATTTTTGTTATCCCTCTCACTATCTCATAGCTCTGGTGAAACAAAATTTTCTGAAAAAATTTCCTCATATAGCGCCACTATCGCCTTAATTGCTAGTGCAGTCCTGCTTGGGGTAGCCGCCCTTAAACCAAATTACTTTCCAGATTTTATTTTGCTACCTGGCTTTGTCACAATTGCGCTTGCATTTATCAGAATGAGTTTTGCACTTCAAGAAGCAAATATGGCAGGTACTGAGCGGGTATTAGCTAGAACTGATGAATTAACCGGTTTATCTAATCGTCGAAAATTTCTGCAGGAGCTGCGTGAGATCAAGGGCGGCTATATCTTCTTGCTTGATTTAAATGGCTTTAAAAATATAAATGACTCACTCGGCCATGAGGCTGGTGATCAATTGCTGCGACAAGTAGCAAATAGGTTTAGTAAAGCAATCCCAGCAGGAGCTTTGATTGCGCGATTAGGTGGTGATGAGTTTGGTGTGATTGCAAAATTGGATTCGTCTGAGGCAAGTGATTTGGCGCTTGCGATGAGGGCAACACTTAGTTACCCGGTTTCACTGCCACATAAGCAGGTCAAGATTGATGTCAGCATTGGTTATGCACCGATTGAATTAAGTGGTGAGGTGGAGAGATCGCTTAGGGCGGCAGATCTTGCCATGTATGAGGCCAAGCGAAGCGGATCTGGAGCTCAGCTCTGGCAAGGTGATAAGTAAAAATGGGTTAATCTTTGTTGGCTAAATACTTTAGCCAAGAACACAGGAGGTCCTAATTGGCAGCACGCTTTTCAAATCGAGTTCTGGTTTTAGGTGCAGGTTCAGTATCACAATGTGTACTTCCACTTTTAATAGAGCATCTAGTAGATGCTAAGCAGATCACGATAGTTGATATGCGTGATAACCGAGAGCGTGTTTCGACTTCGATCACCGCTGGTGCCACCTATGTACAAGATCAACTTACCCGTGAAAATATGGATCAGTTTTTATCTAAATACTTATCTGCCGGAGATTTTCTTTTAGATTTAGCGTGGAATATTGATGCAAATGCAATTATTGAATGGGCTCATGACCACGGTGTTATATACCTAAATACATCAATTGAAGAGTGGGATCCATACTCAGCAGGGGCCACTAGAAATCCAACTGAGCGCACACTTTATTGGCGCCACATGAAATTACGTAAGTTAACCGATACTTGGGGGGGTAAAGGGCCAACTGCAATTGTTGAACATGGCGCTAACCCTGGTTTGGTATCTGCTTTAACTAAAAAAGCCTTGTTTGATATTGCAACTAGAGCGGTAAGTGAAGGTAAAGCAGGTGCGGGTGTTGAAGATGCGTTGAAGAGTGAGAACTTTCCAATACTTGCGCAAAAACTTGGAGTTAAGGTAATTCATATTGCCGAGCGTGATACCCAGGTTGCAAACAAGCCAAAACTATTAAATGAGTTTGTTAATACTTGGTCGGTTGAAGGTTTTTATGAAGAGGGAATTGCTCCTGCTGAACTTGGTTGGGGAACACATGAAAAAACCTTGCCAGTAAATGCTTATGAACATCCAACTGGTCCAAAAAACCAAATATGTATTGCCCAACCTGGTGCTACGACTTGGGTTAGATCATGGGTACCAAATATGGAAACAACTGGCATGGTTATCCGACATGGTGAAGCCTTCACAATTAGTGATCACCTGACTGTTTGGGATTCTGGCAAGGCGGTTTATCGTCCAACTGTTCACTATGCATACTGCCCAACCGACGCCGCAATTGCATCAATGCGCGAGCTAGAGATGCGCCAGTGGGATTTAACGCCAAACCAAAGAATTATGAATGAAGAGATTATTGATGGTGATGATCGATTAGGGGTTCTGCTGATGGGACACCAATACAAATCTTGGTGGACTGGTTCACTATTAAATATTCATGAATCAAGAAAACTAGTACCAAAACAATCTGCTACAACTGTTCAAGTTGCTAGCGCAGTTTATGCAGCGGTTGCTTGGGCAATGGCAAATCCAAATGCAGGTTATCGAGTACCTGATGATCTACCATGGCGTGAGATTTTGGGATACGCTGAAAAGTATTGGGGTGGTTACCACTCAGAGGCTGCTGATTGGGATCCACTTATGCATAGAAATGATTTGTTTAAGGGTTGGAATAATCGAAAGTATGATGAATCAGATCCTTGGCAATTCTCTAACTTCTTAGCTTGATAATTAATTTGTTGGTGGGAGTGGCTTGCTCGCTTTAATTTCATCTAAGCGAGCAAGTGATTCCAATCTTTCAGTTGCATGATCAACTATTGGCTTTACATACCCATTGACATAACCATCTGAAATATTCCAAGGCTCATGAACTTCAATACCGTTAAGGTGAGAAAGCTCAGGCACATATCGCCTTACATAATCTCCGTTCTCATCAAATCGCTTACCTTGCTCAACTGGATTAAATATTCGGTAATAGGGTGAAGCATCGGTGCCACAACCTGCAGTCCACTGCCAACCATGAGCATTTGAAGCAACATCGTAATCAATTAAATGATCTCTAAAAAATCTCTCACCTAACTGCCATTCAAGATGTAAATCCTTTACTAGAAAGGATGCGACAACCATTCTTGTGCGATTATGCATCCATCCTTCCTGCAACATCTGTCGCATGGCTGCATCTACAAATGGGTAACCAGTTCTGCCCTCACACCAAGCGGTAAATTTCTCGCCAGGTTTGTCATAACGCATTTTGTTAAATTGTGGAGCGTAATACTCAGTTTCGGTATGGGGATTATTAAATAAAACATCGGCGTAAAACTCTCGCCAGGCAATCTCTTTACGAAAGGTATCGTGAGCTTTGCTCTCACCAAGAGGAGCAAGCAGTGTTCGTGGGTGAATCTCACCCCACTTTAGGTGTGCACTCATTTTGCTAGTGCCATCAAGGGCTGCAAGATTTCTTGCCTCATCGTAATTATCTAATCCATTTTTTTGGAAAAACTTAAATCTCTCCAACGCTGCTTCTTCACCAGCCGGTGTTAATTTTGCCCCTTCTGGTAGGTGCCAATCAGGAAAATTACGAGAATCTGTATCTGCATCAACAGTTGGAATTGATTTTGGACGCTCAGCTGGCTTGCGCCAACCATGTACACACCAAGCTCTATAGAAGGGTGTGTAGACCCGATACGGAGTTTGATCACTGGGTTTTAAAACTCTACCTGGTGCTACGGCGTACGGTGAGCCAGTTCTAATCAATTTTATTCCAGCTTCTTCAATATTTTTATCTCTAGTAGCACCATATGGCTCATACTCTGCTGAAATATGCACTGAAGTTGCGCCATACTTTTTTTGTAAATCTTTTAAAACAGTAACTTGATCACCAGCTATTACCTGTAGTTTATTTTTTAGTGAATCATCTAAGTGATGCAATGATTGTCCAAGATAGGCTAGGCGCTTACTGCCAGCTGTCTTAATCAATTTTGGATCTAATATAAATACTGGAACAATTTCATTGTTCTCACTGAGGGCGGCAAGTAATGCAGGGTGATCTGATATGCGCAGATCTCTTCGAAACCAGAGAATAGATCTACCGCTCATTGGCTTATCTTATGAGTGCAGTGACTCCACACTCTCATCCCAGCCCTTAACATCCTTTGGTTTACGTGGCCCAGGGCCAACATACCTAGCTGATGGACGAATAATTCTGCCTGTGCGCTTTTGCTCCAATATATGTGCAGACCAGCCAGCAGTTCTTGCTGCTGTAAACATTGAGGTAAACAGGTTTGCTGGTACTTGTGCAAAATCTAAAACTATTGCTGCCCAGAACTCAACATTTGTTTCTAATACACGATCAGGTTGGCGAGATTTAAGCTCTGCTAAAGCTGCCTTCTCAAGAGCTAGTGCAACCTCATAACGTGGTGCATTTAATTCTTTAGCAGTTCGACGAAGTGTGCGAGCGCGCGGATCTTCAGCACGATAAACCCGATGCCCAAACCCCATCAATCGCTCCCCCTTATCTAAAATAGATTTCACATAACCTTCAGCATCTCCAGATTTTTCAACCGCTTCAATCATTGAAAGTACGCGAGCTGGAGCACCTCCATGTAATGGTCCACTCATCGCACCGATTGCACCTGAGATAGATGCAGCAACATCGGCGCCAGTGGAGGCAATTACGCGGCCAGTAAATGTTGAAGCGTTCATGCCATGTTCTGCAGCAGATACAAAGTAAGCATCAATTGCCCTCACATGAACTGGATCTGGCTCACCGCGCCAGCGAATCATCATTCGCTCCACAACAGTGTGTGCTTTATCAATCTCAGATTGAGGAATTACCTGGGCGATAGTGCCACGAGCAGATTGGGCAACATATGAAAGCACCATTACCGAGACTCTTGCTAAGTTACTTCTCGCCTCTTCATCTGAAATATCTAGTAATGGTTTTAATCCCCAAGCAGGTGTGAGCATGGCAATTGCAGATTGCACATCAACTCTTACATCTCCGGTGTGAACTGGAATTAAAAATGGTTCTGCAGGTGGAAGTCCTGGATTGAACTCATCATCTACTAATAATCCCCAAACATTGCCAAAGGTAACTCGACCTACTAAATCCTCAATATCAACGCCACGGTATCTAAGGGCGCTTCCCTCTTTATCTGGTTCGGCAATCTTTGATTCAAATGCGATTACACCCTCTAAGCCGGGCTTGAAATCATCTGCCACCTATGTGCTCCTTTATTGGATTCCTATGCTCCTATTCTGCTACCTGTGCGCTAATGCTACAAACTCGATCTAAAGTGAGGTTGGATACAACTATGAGCAGTCGAGAAGATATCGCAGCGATGCGCCGTTCCTACGGTGAGATTGGGTTAGTGGAGGCAAAATTGCCGGCAAATCCACTAGAACTTTTTAACTCATGGCTTAAAGAAGCAGCTAGTAATGAGATTGTGGTGGAGGCAAATGCCATGGTTTTATCAACAGTTGCAGCAGATGTACCAAGTAGCCGAACAGTTTTACTAAAAGATCTAACTGAAAAAGGTTTTACCTTCTTTACAAATTATGAATCCAATAAAGCTAAATCAATCCTAGAAAATAATAATGTGAGTTTATTGTTTCCTTGGTATCCAATGGAGCGACAGGTAATTGTCATTGGTACTGCTACAAAGGTAAGCAGATCAGAGTCTGAAAGTTATTTTGCAACTAGGCCGCGCGGTTCACAAATTGGGGCTTGGGCAAGTGAGCAATCCTCTGTGCTTTCATCAAGAGGTGAGCTTGAGGATAAATTTAAAGAGTTTGAAAATAAATGGGATGAGAATGAGCAAATTCCAACTCCGCCAAATTGGGGAGGCTTTGTAATCTCACCCACATCAATTGAGTTTTGGCAGGGTCGCTACTCTCGCCTGCATGATCGCATCCGATATGTGAGAGATAAAAATAATAATTGGCAACTGATGCGTCTTAACCCCTAATATCTACCAATGAGTGAAATTAAGATCCCAGATAATTTAAAACCAGCAGATGGCAGATTTGGCTGCGGGCCATCAAAGATATTGCCGAGCTCACTTGCAAATTTAGCTAGTAATTATGGAAAGGTTTTAGGAACAAGTCACCGACAAAAGCCGGTTAAAGAGGTTGTGGGTGCGGTTAGAAGTGGACTTAAATCTTTATTCTCACTTCCTGATGGCTATGAAGTAATAATTGGTAATGGCGGTTCTACTGCATTTTGGGATATTGCAACCTTTGGTTTAATAGAAAACAAATCACAGCACTTAGTATTTGGTGAGTTTTCATCAAAGTTTGCAGTCGCTGCTAAAGAGGCGCCAATGATTGGTGATCCAACTGTAATTAAAACTGATCCAGGCTCTCACCCACTTGCTAGTGCCGAATCTGGAGTTGATGTTTACGCCCTGACTCATAATGAAACTAGTACTGGTGTGATGATGCCAATTATTCGCCCCCAAGGTATAGCTGATGCTTTGGTATTAGTAGATGCAACTAGTGCTGCTGGCGGGCTTGATTTAGATATTTCTCAATCCGATTGTTACTACTTTGCGCCACAAAAATCATTTGCCTCCGATGGCGGACTTTGGATCGCAATTATGAGCCCGGCGGCAATTGCCCGAGTAGAAAAGATAAAGGCAAAAAGATGGGTACCAGCATTTTTTGATTTAACAATTGCAATCGAAAACTCTCGTCTTGATCAAACCTATAACACACCAGCACTTGCCACTTTAATTTTACTTGCTGAGCAAATTAAGTGGATGAATGAAAATGGTGGCTTAAAGTTTGCTGCTGGTAGAAGTGCTGATTCTGCAAGCAGGCTCTACAGTTGGGCGGAAAAAACTAGCTACACCACGCCATTTGTTACAGATATTGAAAAGAGATCTAAGGTGGTTGGCACAATTAATTTTGATGAGAGTATTGACGCACTTGAGATAGCAAAGATCCTGCGCGCAAATGGAATTGTTGACACAGATCCATATCGCAAGTTAGGTAAAAATCAACTTCGAATTGGAATGTTCCCAGCGGTTGAACCTGATGATATTGATGCACTTACTAAATCAATTGAGTATGTGGTGGAGCAAATAGCTAAATGATGAGCGCAAAGATTCGCCGGGCAGTAACAATTGCTATTTTAGTTGGCATGGTTGCCATGGTATTAATTAGCGGGCTATAGGAATAGGATCAAGTAATGAAACAATCAATCTTTATAATCGCTATGGGAATAGTGCTTTGGATTATTGCTTTGGTTTTTGCAATAGTTATGAAGGCAGATACCAATGTGCTCTGGATCTGTGTAACTGGTGCGGTCTTAGGTGCGATCGGACTCCGTTACACAATCAAACGGGGACGAAAAGGCTTGCTTTAATTCCCGTCGATTTGGGATGCAATACCGCGCAAAACCTTAGCGAGTCGCTCTGCTTCAGCAGCTGTTGAGCTACGTCCACTGCGAAGTGAATTACCGTAACGATCTAATATTTTGATGGTGTCTTCAATCATCGCAGCTAAATCATCATTTTTGCCACGAGAGTTACCAACAATGCTAGGTGGTGCTTCCACAATTGAAACTGAAAGTGCTTGTGGGCCACGGCGACCATCAGCAATTGAAAACTCTAGTTTTGTTCCTGGTTTAACAGTTGTTACACCAGCAGGAAGTGCGTCGGCCGATAGGTAAACATCTTCACCTTCATCATTTGAGATAAAACCAAAGCCCTTTTCTAAACTAAACCATTTAACGCGACCACTAGGCATTGGTATCTCCCCTCAAAATTTTTATATTCGTTTAGGCCATCTCTAGATGGGCAGGTGCTTAGTTTAACCCACCAATACCAATACTGGTATCGGGTTTATTCAGCCTTAATTAACGCCTCAGAGTGGGCGCCACAGCCATGATCAAAGGAAACAACCCGTGCATCCTCTGGTGAGATCGCATTTGAGCAAACACCAAAAGCGCTGCGTAGAGAACCTGCGATTGGAATAAAGAAACCACATGAAGAACAAGGTTTAGGAGCAGCTTGGGCAATTGGTGTGCGCGGTCCGCGATCTCCTTCATACCATCGCTTACTTGCAGCATCTCGGCCAACAACAGATAAAACTCTTGCTCTGCCTAAACCAAACTCAAATATCTGAGTTATATCTAACTCTTCATCCTCAGGAAGGGCGGCATAACCTTGAGTTAATCGCTCATCATCGGGAGAGGTTGGTACAACATCGCCAACACCAAGGTCCCCTGGTTGAATTCTTTGTGAGTAAGGAATCCAATTAGGTGCAAGCAAAGCTTGAGTTCCTGGCAATAAAACTACATCACAAATTGTTGGCGCACTTTGATCATCAATCTTTGCAACCGTTACGCCCCACCTCCAGCCATGATAACCAGGAAGTTTGGCTTCAAATAGATAGGTAGCAACTCGTTCTTCATCGGAATCAATAGAATAAAACTCACCTACATACTCACTCTTGCCAGCATCTTCTACCGCAGCTTTTTTAGCAAGTGCTAGCGCGCCAAAAATATCGGTTTTATTAACCTGGATATCAATTACTGCTGGATAGGTTTTCTTTGGTGCAATGTAAGGCTTTCTAATAATGGCCGGGCGAACTACCTCTTCAACTTTAGGCTTAGCTAACTCTTCAAGAATAGCCTCATCAACTGGTGCCTCCGGCTCAGCAACAAGTGAGCTCTCAGATTTACGCAGCTTCTTAAATAGTGATTTCTTTTTTGCCATGAATTAATTGTAATCTGCATGTGATTAAAATGAAAAAGCCCCCGTTTTTACGCGGGAGCTTTTTCTAATTACTACTGGATTTTTTTAGAAATCCATTCCGCCGCCATCACCACCTGGCATAGGGGCTGCACTCTTTGGCTCAGGCTTATCAGCAATTACCGCCTCAGTAGTCAAGAAGAGAGCAGCAATTGATGCCGCGTTTTGCAACGCAGATCTTGTCACCTTAGCTGGATCGATGATGCCACTTTTAATCATGTCAACATACTCACCAGTTGCAGCATTTAAACCAAAACCGGTTTCAAGGCCGCGCACCTTCTCAACAATTACGCCACCTTCTAGGCCAGCGTTAATTGCAATCTGCTTTAGTGGAGATTCAACTGCGTACTCAACAATCTTTCCGCCAGTTGCTTCATCGCCAGTTAGCTTTAATTTTCCAAAGGCAATCTTTGAAGCTTGTAGTAGTGCAACACCGCCGCCTGCAACGATTCCCTCTTCAACTGCAGCTTTAGCATTACGAACCGCATCTTCAATTCTGTGCTTGCGCTCTTTTAATTCAACCTCAGTGGCAGCTCCAGCCTTAATAACTGCAACACCACCAGCTAATTTTGCTAGGCGCTCTTGAAGTTTTTCGCGATCGTAATCGGAGTCACTCTTTTCAATCTCAGCTCGGATTTGATTAACCCGACCCTTAATTTGTTCAGCATCTCCGCCACCTTCAACAATTGTGGTCTCCTCTTTGGCAATTACAACTTTGCGGGCTGTGCCAAGGAGTTCCAGAGTGGTTTGATCTAATTTAAGACCAACCTCCTCTGAGATAACAGTTGCACCGGTGAGAATTGCAATATCTTGCAGCATCGCTTTACGACGATCACCAAAACCAGGTGCTTTAACAGCAACTGATTTAAATGTGCCACGGATCTTATTTACTACAAGTGTTGATAGTGCTTCACCTTCAACATCTTCGGCAATAATTACAAGTGGCTTACCAGTTTGCATGACCTTCTCAAGTACTGGAACCAGATCTTTAATATTTGTAATCTTTGAGTTTGCGATAAGGATGTAAGCATCTTCCATAACTGTTTCCATGCGATCGGTGTCAGTTACAAAGTAAGCAGAGATATAACCCTTATCAAAGCGCATACCCTCTGTTAGTTCTAGCTCTAATCCAAAGGTATTGCTCTCTTCAACAGTAATTACGCCCTCTTTACCAACCTTGTCCATCGCCTCTGCGATCATCGCACCAATTGTGGTGTCAGCAGCTGAGATTGACGCGGTAGCTGAGATCTGCTCTTTTGTCTCAACTGGCTTTGCCATCTTTAACAACTCATCTGAGATTGCCTCTACTGCTTTTTCAATTCCACGCTTTAATGACATTGGATTTGAACCAGCTGCAACATTTCGTAATCCCTCGCGCACCATTGCTTGCGCAAGTACGGTAGCGGTTGTGGTGCCATCACCGGCAACATCATCAGTCTTCTTTGCAACCTCTTTAACTAAATCTGCACCAATTTTTTCCCATGGATCATCTAGTTCAATCTCTTTTGCAATTGAAACACCATCATTGGTAATTGTTGGTGCTCCCCATTTTTTCTCAAGCACAACATTTCGACCACGGGGCCCAAGGGTTACCTTGACCGCATCAGCTAATACATTCATGCCGCGCTCTAATCCGCGACGAGCCTCTTCGTTAAAGGCAATCATCTTTGCCATTTTATTTCTCCCTCTATTTTTACTTCCGGTTGTTGCTTAACCTCAAACAAGGCGTTTTATCACTCACACCTCTAGAGTGCTAAAGCCAAATCTAGAGGATTTATTCCAGATGCGCCAAATGAGCCCAATGTTGGGCGGCAGGGTGGGGGTGGCTTAAAGGGTAAAGCCGAGTTTGCGGCTAGATCTAGATGAGGTGCGCTGGTCTCGAAGTCGTCTAAGCCGCTTTACCAGGATTGGATCTGCAATTAAGGCAGCATCACGATCAATTAAATTATTTAGTAATTGGTAATAAGCAGGCGGCGTTAAGTTAAATAACTCTTTAATAGAACTTTCTTTAACGCCGGCATAACGCCACCAGGTGCGCTCAAAATCAAGCATCTCAATCTCAATCTTTGACAGCCCAGCAGGTTGGCTATCACTAAGGGGCATTGAAAACTCTGACATGGCTATATCTTAAAAGAAGCCACCGACAAAAGTGCGATTTACCGTTAGAGCGTGGCGAGAATTGCTGAAATATCCGATTCTTTAGTCCATGGATTAACAATTGCAAAGCGCAGTATTGGTTTACCTTTGTGCGCTGATGGTGTAACAAAGCCAATCTGATCAGCTAATAATTTATCACTCCACTTTTCATAATCTTCACTACTCCAGCCAACTCTTTCAAATGCCACAATCGACAAGCTTGGCTGCATTAATAACTTTAAATCGGGATGATTTTTAATCTGCGAAGCCGCATCCTTGGCAATCTCCATCGTGCGCTCCATTGCCGCGGCATATGCATCAGTTCCATGAGCGGCAAGTGAGAACCAAAATGGTAATCCTCTTGCCCGTCTTGTTAGATGAATTGCATAATCAGATGGATTCCACTCATCATCCTCATCTAATGTTTCAAGATAGGCCGCCTTTTGAAGGTGTGCTTTCTTAGCTAACTTTGGATTGCGATAGATAAGCGCGCAGGCATCAAAGGGAGCAAATAACCATTTGTGAGGATCAACGATAAATGAATCAGCTTTTTCTATACCATCAAATAATGATCTAACTGATGGCGCACATAATGCAGCCAAACCATAGGCGCCATCAACATGAAACCAAATACCACGGCTCTTTGCGCACTCGGCAATACTTTGTAAGTTATCAATAATTCCAAGATTGGTTGTCCC
>JBEGQD010000083.1:0-3655 GCA_041181125.1 Actinomycetota bacterium
CTGTAGCAGGGGCACCAGGATCTGGTAAGACCACAATTACTAGAGCAATAATGCAAGGCCTTCCTGAAGGCTCAGTTGTAATAGCGCCAATGGATGGCTTTCATCTATCTAATGCCACATTGATTAAATTCAACCGGCGAGATCGAAAAGGTGCTTGGGATACCTTTGATGCCGATGGTTATATAAACCTTCTCACCAGGCTTAAAAACCAAACTGAAGCGGTAATACATGCGCCAGATTTTGATCGAGACATTGATGAATCAATTGGTAGCGCAATTCCAATAGATATTAATACACCATTAATTTTGGCTGAGGGTACATTTTTATTCTCACAATATGGCAGTTGGGGAAAACTTTTACCATTATTTAATCAAGGCTGGTTTGTGCACTTAGATGAGAATCTGCGGCATGAGCGGCTTATTGCCAGACATATGAAACATGGCATGAGTTTGCAGCAGGCAACTGATTGGACTCTTGGGACAGATGAGAACAACGCTAAAGCCGTGGAAAATGATTACCTACGGGCTGATCTTTCAATAAATATTAAAGAGTAGATCAATCTAAGCTTTGTGTTTAGCACTTTCAGCTATCTCTTTTACTAATACTTTTATATTACTTACGCTGTGTTTGACTAAGTACCTGCTACCAGCTGGAAGTTGAGCAATTTTGGTATCTAGCTCTGCGGGATTTAAAAATGCAGTAAGTAGGACTATTCCAATACTAGGTTGCATTCTGCGAAGTTGATTAGCCAGATCAATCCCGTTGGGACCTTTACCTAGGTTGTAATCTAAAACTGCAACATCAGGACGATTTTTTTTGGCAAACTCAACACCATCTTTAACAAAGGCAGTGTCATAGACAATATTTAATCCCTGGCCTTCAAGTGCTGACTTAACGGTAGAGCGTGTAAAATCATCATCTTCTACTAGCATCACCTTTAATTTTGTTGCCGGCATAATTTCCTTATCTAGATTCTAGTAAAGACATCGTTAGGTCAACAGTGGTTTTCGCACCATTTCTAGAGATACTCCAACGACCATCTGAGACTAGATTTAATATTTTAGTACCAAGTCCAATCCGGGATGTAACCAACGGTAGTGGATTTGTCGCATCATCTTCAACCCTTACCTTAATATCAGGGTGAGAAGCTGCGGTGATATTTATTGAAATATTTTGAGAGCCGCCATGTCGGACTGAATTAGAGATGATTTCTTCAACCGCTTCACCAAGATCTTTGACTCGCTCATTTGTAATGTCCTCTAAGGCGGGGTCAATCTTGAAAGTGATCCCGATCAAGCCCTCCCAAGGATCTAAACGTGAGGAAATTTCCGCCTTTAAACACACGTTATTTTGTTCAAACTCTCGAGTTGGATTTTCTAATATGTATTTAAGATTTTCTAACCCCAATTCAAAATTTTCAACATCATTCTTAGCTGATGCCTGCTCTAACTTTAATGATGTGGCAGCAAGCCGGGTGAGGATTTTTCCGTGAGTATAGGTGGCCCATTGATGAGATTCAGATTGCCTAAACTCATCATTTACGATCTTTAAGATTGCCAGATTTAATGCCGGGCTTGCATAAATTTCATCACCTTGAATTGCATTTATTGCCGCTGGTTGGATTATTTGAATAAACCTCATGTATACAAAAAAACCTATTGGGTAAAAGAAAGCACTGATCACAGTTGGGAAGCTTTCGGTCAAGTTAGGCAAAAATACTGAAAAGATTGAAATTTCAATAAATGGCAAATATCCAATCAGAAGTGTTAGTAGGTTTGTTTGAAGAATTGCATACTTCCCCCCTCGGCGCAAGATTCTATTGATCTGCAAGGCAACTAGGTGAATCACTAAAAAGCCAGGTAGGCAAATGATTACCTCAAGTGCGGTATAGAAATTAATATAATTGGGAAGTACTAAGAAAAATGAAAGCAATGTGTAAACCCAGGCTGGCATCGGAGCTTTTCTGGCTGTAAAATTATATAGAATATTAAATTGTTTACGAATTAAGTTTAAAGATCTCATGCCCTCTTCAAACTTTGAATTACTTTCTCCCGCCTCTGATTTTTGGTTCAATCTTTGCGAAAATTCCCTTAAGGTATTTTCCTTCAAGTAGCGCTGAATAATCTCATTTCTCTCCTTTAATGATAATTTCTTATCATCACCATAGGTAAGGTTGTGGAGCAGATTGTTAGCCTGCAAAATTAGTTCACCCCGCACGGTTTGATCCACCTCTTGCTTTAATTCAAAAAAGTTATCAGATTTTCTAATATTTATGCGTTCACTAACAATTAGTCGAGCTTCATACTCTCTAAATGCTTCAATAATCTTATTTCTCTGCCCACCTAAAATTATTGCCACTGGTATCCAAAAGAAGGCGTGGACTATTGAGATTAAGATCTGTTCAAAAAAATATTTATTAGTTTGTGAATCGCTAATTAAGCCAAAGTTTTCCATCAAAAGTACTCGAGAAAATAAGGAGGGAATTGCAAGTGATAACCCAATCAAAGATAAACCTACATAACCAGTCTTATTTCTTTCTCTTATTCGCAGGGTTATATGGGCTAGATATACAAATGCAAAAAGAAGAATTGTATGAATTGCTCGCACTATTACTACTTCAAATTTTTTATCTGGGTATAACTTAAATAACTCTGTACCAGCAATTGATAATTCTAAAAATATAATGCCGACATAAACAATAGAAAAGTCTAAATTAAATGAAGGTTTACTTTTTACCGGTGGAAATATGCTACGCATCTATTTGACAGCCACTTTACCCTGATGCCACATCCGGACTGCAACCACTCTGGGATTAACCGATGGATCACCATTTACACCGAGAGCTTGAAAGGTGCGCTGAATTAAAGCCTCAGCTGCCCGAAGGGTGATATTTCGCTCCTTAGCAATTGAGGCATTAGATAAGCCATCTGCAATCATTCGCAATATCTCAGCCTGGCTTGCTGTTACCGTAATTTTCTCTGCACTACTAGCAAAGCTGTTTTGAAATTTGCCAGTCTTTTCAATTGACTCTTCAATTGCAAGCAGAAGGTTTGATATTGATTTAATCTCAGATTTGACGATGTAAACAGTGGGATCTGGAATTCTTGAGGCATCATTGATGGCAAGCTCGGGGGAGGCGTGTGCGGTCATAATTACCATGCCAGTCCAAGGTCGCTCTTTAAAAACCTTCATTAAAAGATCTGCCCCATCTGGGCCGCTACCAAGATCTAAGTCAGTAAGAACTACATGCGGATCAAAATTATCAATCTGCGAGATTGCTTGTGATACTGAGTTAACACTCAAGACGGTGACGCCAGAGTTAGTTAGCATCTCAGCCACCATATTTCTGGTGAACTCTTCATCTTCAACCAGCATGACTTTTATAACCTTTGAATTCATGCTCATAAATTAAGCCTAGCAAAGTAAGGCAATTACGCCTTAATGCCTTCGGTTATTACCCATGATTTATTATCATTTTTTTAAAAAAAGTTATCCTTAGATTCCTTATGAAAAAAGAAAAACCAGCCTATTTGAAAAAAACTGTGCTGATCCTGGCCGCCTTTGCGGTGGTGTCAATGATTCCAAACTCCTTTGCTGATGAGTTGCTTCAAACAATTACCGAAACCATAACTCAGACCATCTCAGATCCAGCACC
>JBEGQD010000084.1:0-2663 GCA_041181125.1 Actinomycetota bacterium
GTTTGGCGATTAATTCAGGCAGGGCTTCCTGGAAAAAATATTGTGCAGATTGGAATTAGTGATTTTGCAAATAGCAAAGAGTATTCAAACCGAGCTAAAGAGGCGGGAATCTTTGTAATCACTAGGGCTCAACTAAGAAATAAATCTATCCAAGATGCAATGAAGCAAGCATTTGCCCATCTTGGGCGAAATGTTGATCATATTTATGTTGATCTAGATGTTGATGTTTGTGATCGCTCAGTTGCACCAGCATGCCCAGCAGCAACTCCTGGTGGTATCTCTGCCGATGAGCTTCGCCAAGCAGCCTTTTTAGCTGGTGCTAATTACAAGGTGCGCGCGGTAGATATTACAGAGATTGATCCGAAGCGGGATAGTAAAGATGAGCGGACTGTAAGACTTGCAGCCCTTTTAGTTCTTGAGATTTCAGCAGGTTATAAAACTCGTTAAGTTTTAACTTCTTCCTAGCTCAAGTGCGATCGCTTTAGAGATTATCGGAAGCGCTGTTGAAAATGGCAGACCATAAACAGTTTCAAAGGCATCCTCAAATTTAATTCCAGTTGCAGCAAGTTTCCACATTTGCATAGTTGCATCCGGACCCTTAAGTGCAGTCAGAATTTCAACAAACATGGCACCCAGGTCATATTGTTGCCATCTTTGATAATTATTTTGCCAATCCTCAGGGGCATTAAATACAAAGTACTTTCTTATATATTCTGAGTTAAATGCTGAGTTCCTGTAAAGATCTTGGGAAGTATTTCTCCTTTCACTCATATAACTTTCATATGATTCAAAATAAATGGCTGCATGTTGTGAAAAATGTGCCTGACCTTCCCAGTACCAAGTTGGTGGCCATGGATCGTAAAGAAATGCCTGGGCTGGGCGATTCTTCTTAATAGACATTTGCTGAACAATATGTGTGAACTCATGTGCTTCCACAGTTCCAGAGGTATGACCAATATCTAAATTTCCAACCGCTAATACGATAAGAAATTTATCTGACCCGTTAAAGAAGGCACCACCGCCCCAACAGGTTTGCTTAGTATTGCAAGCAACATCGGTAATCCAGCCGCTTCCAGAATTTGGAAGTATGGACTCCATCTGATCGACCGCCCAATTGCGGTCCTCATAATTAAACGCCAAGTAGTGAATCTCAGATGCATAGGCATACCCTGCGTAAAGTCTTGAAACAAGATTTATTGCAGTTAATGGATCTTTATAAGTTAATTGTGAAGTTGGTCCCATCACAAATTTTAATTTAATATCTGTCTTTGTTGATTTTAAAATTTTCTCCCGACTTTTACTCCAAGCAGCATATGAAATTCCCTGATAATTTTGAATTAAATCATCAAATGAGGTTGGCCCCTGCAAGGTGGCCGCTGGCAGATTTTCTACTGGAGATACTGCAACACCTTTACTCCAAATCAGTTTCTTGCCACTTTTAACACATGTGTATTTAACTCCTGCAACTGTGGATGTGGTATTTAACTTTGTGCATGTAGCGCCAGCTTTTGTGGCTGCTGAGCTTAAAGGAGTAAGGAGGCTGGTAAAAAGAAATACTAAACCGATGGTAAAGGTTAATTTTCTTCTCATCTAAATTAACTTAAAGTAGTAACAATCGCCTTTGCAGCTTTTACCGCTCTGCCCTCTTTAATTACCAAGCTTGCCCGCTCCATCTCAGGAGATAAAAATCTATCTGGGCCAATTGGGTCCACAACTTTGCGAAGCTCACTTATTACCGCCTGCGTTGCCTTTGCAGGTTTTAAACCGTTACGTAATTCAACTGCGCGGGCTGCAGTTAGTAATTCAATACCTAAGATGTGGGTTAAGTTATCAATTACCTTGCGTAGCTTTCTTGCAGCAGACCAACCCATTGAGACATGATCTTCCTGCATTGCACTAGATGGAATTGAATCAACACTTGCAGGAACAGAAAGTCTTTTATTCTCACTTACCAATGCTGCCTGGGTGTATTGGGCGATCATTAAGCCAGAATCAACCCCTGCATTAAATGCTAAAAATGCTGGCAGGCCAACAGATCTTGCAGGGTCCAACATTCGATCAGTTCTGCGCTCTGACATTGAGCCTAAATCAGTTGCGGCAATTGCAAGAAAATCTAAGACATATGCAACAGGTGCGCCATGAAAATTACCATTTGATTCAACCCTGCCATCTGGCAAAACCACTGGGTTATCTATTGCGCTAGATAACTCCCGCTCTGCAATAGTTGTTGCGTATTCAATAATGTCTCTAACTGCGCCATTCACCTGCGGTGCACACCTTAGTGAGTAAGCATCCTGAACTCGTGTGTCACCTTCAAAGTGGGAGGCAACAATCTCAGAGCCTTTAAGAAGTGCGTATAAATTGGCAGCACTTGTTGCCTGTCCAACTTGATTGCGAATACCAGCATGAAGGTCGGGTGCGAAGACTCGATCTGTTCCTAGTAATCCTTCAATACTTAATGCAGTGGTGATATCAGCAGAAAGTGTTAGGTTTCTTAAATCAGCTAGCGCCATTATCAACATACCCAACATGCCATCTGTGCCATTAATTAGGGCTAAGCCCTCTTTTTCCTTTAACTCAATTGGATTAATTCCAGCTTTTTTCATTGCCACAAGTGAGTCAACTATTTTTCCATCGCTATCTATAACCTGCCCCTCACCCAT
>JBEGQD010000085.1:0-3475 GCA_041181125.1 Actinomycetota bacterium
ATGGTGGCAGCCCTTGATGCAAAATCTACTAACCAAAATGACATTGTTGGATACATAACCGGAACAAAATCAAATGAGGCGGCCAAATAATGAGTTCAAATTTAGAAAACAATGTAATTGGCACCGGCCACGAAGGTGGTATCCGTGAGCAGATAAATGGGTACCTATTAAAGGTTAAAAGCGGTGACATGGGATCACTACCAGCGATGCTTGGACTGATTGTGCTGGCAGTGCTCTTTTCAGTTATGAGCCCAGTATTTTTAACCGCCTTAAACTTTGCCAACCTATTTAATCAAGCAGCCACCTTGATTGTGCTGGCAATGGGGCTGGTTTTTGTGCTGGTATTAGCTGAGATCGATCTTTCAGCGGGTGTTACTGCAGGTGTGGCAGCTGCACTCCTTGTAATTGCACTGCACCATGATGTTAATTGGATTATTGCCATCTTGATTGCAATTGTTACCGGAGTTGTCATCGGATACTTTATTGGCGTAATTGTGGCAAAGGTGGGTATCCCATCCTTCGTAGTAACTCTTGCTTGTTTTCTTGCATTCCAAGGACTACAGCTATTAATTATTGGTAATGGTGGTTTATATAGAATTGAAAACTCACAGGTTTTAGCGATTCAAAACTCAAACTTAACGATTTTGCAAGGTTGGATCTTTTACTTAGTTTCAATCCTGCTTTATACCTACTCTGGATTTGCAGCCAGGCGCCGTAGATCTAGAAACAACCAAACTAATCGGCCAATCACCTTTTTATATGTGAAAATTATATTTGCAGCGGTATTTGGGGCGGTCATAGTTTCAGCGCTAAATCTAGAGCGAAGCTCAAATAAAGCATTTCCAATTCACGGTATTCCAATTGTTATTCCTATTGTCATCATTCTCTTTGTGCTTGGCACATTTGTTATGGACCGAACAAAATTTGGCCGTCATGTTTATGCAGTTGGAGGCAATCCCGAAGCAGCTAGAAGAGCTGGAATTAGAGTAACTGGGGTAAAAATTGCTGTCTTTACTATCTGCTCAACAACTGCAGCCATCTCTGGAATTATCAGCGCAAGTCGAGTTGGATCAGTTGATGCATCCATGGGTAGAACTATTGTATTAAATGGTGTGGCAGCAGCGGTTGTTGGTGGCGTTAGCTTGTTTGGTGGCAAAGGTAGATTGTCACAAGCAGTAATTGGTGGCTTTGTAATTGCAATTATTGATAATGGTTTAGGGCTGATGGGCTTTAACTCCGGTATCAATTTGTTAATTACCGGAGCAGTCCTTCTCCTTGCAGCAAGTGCTGATGCGATCTCTAGAAAACGAGGCAGTGCAGTAATTAGGTAGTACTTCCTAATTAAACAGTTTGCTTCTTAGTCTCATCTCGGTGCTTGCGTAGGTAGACCATAAATGGCGTGCCACCTGTACCAACGGCGGATGGATTACCAGGTGTTGCCTGTGCTTGAGCGTGAATATATGTGCCGGCATACTCAAGATGCATCGCTCTAAAGTTTGCCACCAACTCAACACACTCATTAAATACTGAGGTCAACCCTGCTCGCGCAGTTGTAGTTACAAAGTTACGCACTGATGGACCTGCCTCAACCGCCTCAATAAATGCAACATGTTTAGGTGGCATATAGGTGCGCATCTCCATTAGATACTCGCGCAGTTCATCCCGCTCATGTTCGATTCCAAGCACGCCATCCATCGCTGGAATAATTGCACTTTGCGCGCCAGTCTCACCACGAAACTTCTGACCAACACCTTTGTACGCTTCCACTCCCTCATAAACCACACCATCAGGTAGTGATGGATTATTACGCCAACCAAAGATGTATGGCCGAACACGGTGGAAGTAAATGTATGGATCACATCTTTCTGGCATTCGCCCCAACACCTGATACATCGCAGCAAGTGAGGTGCGCAATTTAATGAGAGCGGCTTCAACCTTTTCAGCATCATTTTCTAAGACTGCAAGTTGAGCCTCCTCAATTGCTTTTAATGCTTTGCCAGCTTTTTTCTCAATATCAATGTGAATTAAAATAAACCACTCTTCATCTTGACCGCCTAAGAAGCATTGCAGCAGGCCAATATTTCCGCACTCAATTGGGCCATTCTTATCAAATCGGCGCCAATTATCTGAGGCATAACTTTGGTAGGAAAGAATTGGTGGCCGGCCTACTAATTTGCCAACCTCATACCAAGGAATAGCTAAGTTTGCTGGCATCACAGTGGCAGGTGTGTTATCACTCCATTGATATGCCTGTCCGATATAACTTAAAACCAACATAGCCCGTTGAATCTCAGCCTCACCTTTTAACTTATCAACATTAAATTTAGGAAGAGCCTTAATGCGAGAGCGAAAATCTGTTCCCATAAGTAGTTTTGGAAGATCCTTACCAACCTGATCCCACTCCTCATTACCTGGGGATAGTGATTGTGCTGGGTCAGTTGTTGGTAGGTAGCCAAACTCTTCAGTTATCCCAAAATCAGCAATCTTTGCAGCCTTCATATCTCTCCTTAGAATTAGGGTATTAAAGCAGTAAAGTTAAATTAAATATAGTCATGCCAATTCCGCTTTATACACCCATGTTTTGAGATATTTTCTTTCCAAAATCTCTTACCCGTATCAACTCTGCCTCATAATTACTCTTGGCTTTAAACTGATCACTTGCTAAGGCCGCACTCAACTGCCCAACATCGGCAATACACACCCCACCGCCATAGAGCTTATTGAAGGCTGCCACCTTTGGATCAAATGAGATAGCAATGTAAGGACGTTTAAATGCGTAGGCGATGATGGCACCATGCAATCTTGTTGTGACTACATAATCACTTTCTTGATACATTTTTAGAATCTTCTTAAGGGGAAACTTTTTAGTTTCAATATTTTCGGTGAAGCTGTAATTAAAGCCAGCGCCTTCGATGATCTGTTTTATCTGGGGAGTAGTTGAGGTTGGCTCTAAATCCACATGCGAGCTATGAAGCACATTCTTGCCAGTAGGAGGTTTAGCCTCGACCTTAAAATTATTAGCAATATGAACCAGAGTTGGGCAGGCGGTAATTGAGATGTTTTTATCTAGCTCATAAAAATCTCTAGTCAACTCATCTCTTATATTTGCAAACTTAGCCCTAGTAAAGACAGATTGCACTACCTGCTTAGGCACACCTTTAACCTGATCATTATCAGGTAGACACACGCCAATACCCCAAATAATTATTGGCAGCTTGCAGTTCTTCTCTAAATCAACCCAAAACTTTTCAAATACTGAATGTAACAACCCAGCTCCACCAACTATTACCTGAGTGTAGTTTTTGTGGACAAACTCCCAATCAACTGGTGATTTATGAATATTCCAAACATCCAACTCTTGATCTAACATCTGGTGGATTGCTAGAACTGGTAGGTAATTACCAATATTTCTATTTGCGGAGTAGAACTGCAGAGTTGAGCTCTTTACAACCCTCTCCCCTTTTGAGACATCATT
>JBEGQD010000086.1:0-9197 GCA_041181125.1 Actinomycetota bacterium
GCGGGATTTTCTAATGAGTGAGTGATTACAGTTTTTTATATTTTCAACATGCTAATATTTGACTAGTCGGTGTGGTGAAGTACTTTACGCAGAGTTACAGATTAAATCCCCGTCTTTTATAGGCGGGGATTTATTTTTATCCTTGAAATTATCAATATATGAGCAATAATCAACCAATGAGTAAGCGAATCTGCATTATTGGCGCAGGCCCTAGTGGCATTACCGCCGCTAAAAACTGCATGCAGGCTGGGCTAGATTTTGTAGTTTTTGAGAAGAATGACAAGGTCGGTGGCAACTGGGTTTTTAACTCAAAGACCGGTCATTCAAGTGTTTATGAGAATACCCATTTAATTAGCTCTAAAAGTTGGTCTGAGTTTGAAGATTACCCAATGCCAGATAATTACCCAGATTATCCAAACCATATTCAACTTCAGCAGTACTTCGAAGGTTACGCCAAGCACTTTGGTATTTATTCAATGATCAAGTTTGATCACGCTGTTAATAAAGTAACGCGGCAAGATAATGGAAATTGGCTGGTTAACTACACCGACAAAAACGGAAGTGCGCAAAGTGAAATTTTTGAAGTATTAATGGTCTCAAATGGTCACCATAATGTGCCAAAGTATCCAACCTATCCAGGTCAATACGCCGGAAAGTTCTTGCACTCCCATGATTTCAAAGGAGTAGATGAGAGTTGGCGTGATAAACGAGTGTTAGTTATTGGCGCCGGAAACTCAGCCTGTGATATCGCAGTTGAAGCAGCTCGGGTTAGCAAGGTTGTTCATATGTCGATGCGAAGTCCGCAGTGGATATTTCCAAAATTTATCTTTGGTCAACCTGGGGATGTGTTTGCGGCCAGAACCAGGTGGCTGCCTAGAAAGCTTCGCCAATATGGCTTGAAGATATTAGTCAGATTAATTCTTGGTCCATATACGAGATATAACCTGCCAGAGAACACCACACTCCCCTTAAACACCCACCCAACCCTTAACTCTGATCTGCTTGATTACATTCGACATGGCCGAATTAAACCAAGAGGAGCGATCAAATCTTTTAGTGGCTTAACCGTTAACTTCACCGATGGCTCATCTGAAGATTTCGACATCATCTGCGCATGCACTGGTTTTTGGACAGAGCTGCCATTCTTTGATAAATCATTTATTGATTTTAAGAATTTAGAGAAGGTGCCGCTATATAAAAAGATGATGCATGAGAAGTATGAAAATCTCTATTTCATTGGTTTATTTCAACCAATTGGTTGCATTTGGCCACTTGCTGATTACCAAGCAAAGTTGGCAACCCAAGAGATCTTAGGCAAATACAAACGTCCTAAGGATATGAGATCAGCGATTGATTATGAGGTTAATAATCCTCACTTTAACTTCGGTCCAGGACAAAGACATGCAATTGAGGTTGATTACCACACCTTCCGTAATGAGTTAAAAGCTGAGCTTAAGAAAGCTGGTATTGATATTGGAAAACCGCCAGCTGGAAATAAAAAAAGATATAAGAAGCAAGAGTTATTAGTTTAAGCCTTCACAAACTGGTTTTGGCCCGGCATTAGTGTTTCCATAACGATGATGAGTAATTGATACAGATTGCTCCAAAAGCCATCTGCTCATCTCAACATCTCCACGAGAGGTAATAGGGCGCATATCGCAGCTAACCCCATTTTCCATTAATTGATAGATAGGAGGTATCTCAGAGGAGATCCATCTGGCGCGATCAAACTCTCTAGCATGTTCAGCAAATTCAGATGCTGTTTCAACTACTAAGTTTGCAAGACCTGGAATCAATGTGTCACTACTTAAGCGAGTAATTATGCCCAGGTCATTTTTAAGCCAGCTTAAAAAATCTAGCTCATCTTTGCTGGTGCCACTTTCAATTCTGATCAAAAATCCTTTTTTATAATATCGATACCGTTGGTAATTCTTTTCAACCTCAAGGCCGCTCTTATCCAGAGCTAACTTGCCTACGGTATTTAGCCACCTATTTGCGGCCTCCTTCATTGGCAAGAAGTGCTTCATCTGATGCCAATTACGAAGTGTTACAACATAATTACTCCCACCTGCCTTAGCTGTTGCCCCTACTGAACTTTTCTTCCAGCCACCAAATGGTTGGCGATTTACTATTGCCCCAGTTACTCCCCGATTGACATATAAATTGCCAGCTTCAACATTATCAATCCAGTACTCACACTCACCTTGATCTAAAGATTGAATACCAGCGGTTAAACCAAACTCAGTGGCGTTTTGCCACTCAACTGAGGTTTTTAAATCTGGTGAGATCATGATGGCAAGTACTGGACCAAACCACTCATTCAGATGAGACCAGGAACCGGGCTTAACATTTGTTTTAATTCCAGGTGACCATAAAAGTCCGGCTTGATCTAATTGTCTAGGTGCAAGTAACCACTCTTCACCTTCATCTAGGGTAGTTAATGCTCGTTGAAGTGAGCTCTCTGCAGGTTTAATAATTGGACCCACCGAAGTTGCGTAGTTATATCCGGCACCAACCTGTAGTGATTGAACCGCATCTAGTAACTGCTTTTTAAAGTTTGGATTCTCATAGATGCTCTTATCTACGATGGCTAAAGAGGCTGCTGAACACTTTTGCCCGGCATGACCAAAGGCTGATTGCACTAGATCTTTTACCGCCAGATCAATATCACAGCATGCGGTAAGTACCATTGAATTTTTACCACTGGTCTCAGCTAAAAGATTTAACTCATTTTTCCAGGAGGAGAATAGGAGCGCGGTGTTATAACCACCGGTGAGAATTACCGCGTTGACATCTTCATGTGTGATTAAAGCCTGACCAATCTCATTATCCTCAGTTGACACAAATTGCAGCACATCCTTTGGCACCCCCGCTTGCCATAGTTGCTTTACTAAGTGCCAAGAGGTGGCAACGGTTTCCGGGGCCGATTTGAAAATTACTGTATTTCCAGCAGCTAACGCTGCGCAGATGCCACCAGTTGGAATTGCATAAGGAAAGTTCCATGGTGGCACAACCACCACCACACCAACTGGTGTTGATTGCTTTTCTAAATCTAATGAGATTGCAGAGAGTGCGTAGAAGTTGGCAAAATCAATTGCTTCAGATATCTCAGGGTCAGCCTCGGCCACAGTCTTGCCAGCATCTTTTGCCATAATTGCAATTGTCTTCTCCTGCTCTTCATGAGCAAGCAGTGCAAAGTTTTTTAATATTTCAGCACGTTTAACAGCACCCTGTGCATCCCAACCTTCAACCGCCTTCTTAGCAATCCTTACCGCCAAATCAATATCTGCTTTTTTAGCAACCGCATATGTATAGTAGATCTTGGCATTATCACTTGGGTCATAGCCATTGATTAATGTGCGGTCATATATCTCTTTGCCATCAATCACAATTGGTATCTGCTGATTACTTTCCGCTAAGACTGCTCTGATCTCTTTATCTAATTTGTTAACAAAAGAATCCTTAGTTAAATCAGCATTTGGGGCATTCTCAAAGCTATCTGTTACCTCAAACTTAATCTTTTTATGGCGCAAACTCTTAGTTGAGATCTCATGGCGATCGGTAGCACTTTTTAAGAAACGATCTGCCTGCGCCTTAAATATCTGCTCGTTATCACTAATCTCAAAAGAGGATCTTAGGTAATTTTCAACCGCTGTGTTCTCATCTAATCTGCGAACAAGGTAGGCAACAGCTGAGGCAAAATCATTACCTCTAGTAACTGGTGCGTAGAGGAGAATTCGAAGTGATCTTTTAGCAATCGCTAACGCCTCTGGATTTGCCATTCCCTCTAACATCTCAATATCTAACTGATCCATAACCTTTCGAGCTTTTGCGATCTCAAGGGCGTAGGCAATATGAAATAGATTATGACTGGCAACACCAATTCGAACTGCATCACTATGCTCTGCGCGAAGTGCAGCATCTAATAACCGTGAGTAACTAGCATCGACCTCTGCCTTTGATTGATAAGGAGCTGCCACCCAGCCGTGAAGTGCTGCTTCAGCTTTCTCCATTGCAAGATTGGCACCCTTAACCAATCTGATCTTTATTACCCCGCCAGTTTGATGGTGGCGATCCATTGACCAATCAACTAACTCAGCAAACACCTCATGTGATTCTGGCAAGTAAGCTTGCAAAACAATTCCGGCATATAAATTTTCAAACTCCTTCTCCATAAGTACTAACTTGAAAGCATCAACTGTTAACCGAAGGTCGCGAAACTCCTCCATATCTAAATTAACAAAGGTTTTTGTCTCTAGTGAGTTTTTATAGATTATTCGAAGCTTTTGGCAAACTCGATCTAATGTGCCATCTCGGTCAAGTGCGATAATCTGCGAGACCACAGATGATAGTTTCACCGAAACATAATCCACCTCAGCTCGGTGCATCATTTCAATTACCCGCTCAAATCGCTCAGCTGCCTCACTCTCTCCTAATACCGCCTCACCTAACACATTTATATTTAACCTAATTACTTTTTTAGATCTGCGTTTAATTTGTTTAGCCAATTTTTTGGATTCAGCAGGCAAAATAATGCCCTTAGATAGATGTTTAACCTGAGTATGAACGGCGAATAAAACTGGTTCTGGTATAAAAATTGATACTGCCGCAATAAGTTTTAAGCCAAGCCAGTTGAATGCGCCAAAGCCGGCAACGGTGGCAATCTTTGCTGCCCGCCTTAATATTCGCACTCCATCTTTAGCTGAAGTTATGCGCATAACCTCATCGGTTAATGAAACAGTTACCGAAATTGCATCTGCATCTTTAAATAATCTAGAAAATCGTTTCCTACTTGCCTTGTCATATCGTTTCTTATTTGGTCTGGCTTCAGCAATTAATTCACGTGCAACCTTTACCGCCGACTTTGCTAATTCATCTACTGCCGGATCGGTAGCTATCGGGCTAATCACCCTTGCATCAGCCCTTTTAATTTAACTAAAGTCTTAGCCATAGCTGTTGGTGCCCACTTATATGAATCAGATACCCACCACTTTGACCGAGCATTTCGGCCATCCCAACTTTCAATTACTAGAGTTGTATTTTCATTGATTTCTTGCAACTCATAACGCCAAACATTGTGGAGCAGGTGTTGCCAAGCAATTGATTTATTATCCTGATACTCAATAACCTGATTCTTGATTGCATAAGGAATGCCCGCTCGCATTCTCATGCCAAATTTTGCACCCAAGTACAGCTTATCTGGGCCAGAGAGTTTATTCTTCACCATGCCAGAGCCATCCATTAATGTGTGATTTCTAGGATCAGATAGAAAATCAAATATCTTCTTAGCTGGTGCATTTATGACTAGTTGAGCTTTAAAAAATAGCGGAATGCCGGTATCTACTATCTCAGCGCGCTCTTTCATAATTAATGGGCAGAGTTAGAAGGGCGCTCATACTCTAGAACTAAACCAATAATTGAAATAAATAAGAATCCGACTGCGATTAAAACCAACCACCAACCAATAATTAATCCAGTTCCAACCGCACAAATTGAAAGTGCTACAGGTAGTGGCCACCATGAGTGAGGTGAGAAGAATCCAAGCTCACCTGCTGAATCGGCAATCTCACCTTGTTGATTATCCTCCGGAAGTACATTTCCCAATCTTCTAGCTGTGAACCAAAGATAGAAGCCAACAATTAATGCTAGCCCACCACTTAGTGCGATTGCGGTGATACCAACTGGCTCACCACCTACTAGCCAATAAATAACCGCAACAATTGCATAAAAAATTGAAAGGCCAACAAATAAAACCCAACCGGTTTTCATTAATGATCTGCCTTCTCTGCCATATGTGGATAGTGCAGATCAAATGCTGGACGCTCACTTCGAATCCTCGGCATTGATGTGAAGTTATGTCTTGGTGGCGGACATGAGGTCGCCCACTCAAGAGATGCGCCATACCCCCAAGGATCATCAACACTCACCTTAGGTGTGTTACGAGTAATCCAAATATTAATTGCAAATGGAATCATTGAAAGAGCTAGAAGGAATGACCCAACAGTTGAGATCATATTCATTGTGGTAAAACCATCACTTGCTAGGTAATCAGCATATCTGCGTGGGAAGCCTTTAATTCCGAGCCAGTGTTGAATTAAAAATGTTAGGTGAAAGCCAAAGAATAAAGTCCAAAAATGAATCTTTCCTAAGGTCTCATTTAGCATCTTGCCCGTCATCTTTGGCCACCAGAAGTAGAAGCCGGCATACATTGCAAAGACCACTGTTCCAAATAAAACATAATGGAAGTGCGCGACTACGAAGTAAGAGGCAGAGACAGCAAAATCAAGTGGTGGGCTAGCTAAAATAATTCCAGTAATTCCACCAAATAAGAATGTAACTAAGAAGCCAAGTACAAATAGCATTGGAGTTTCAAAGGTAACCGATCCGCGCCACATTGTGCCGATCCAGTTGAAGAACTTAACACCAGTTGGTACACCAATTAAAAATGTCATAAATGAGAAGAATGGCAGCAGTACCTGCCCGCTGGCATACATATGGTGGGCCCAAACAGAGACTGACAGCGCCGCAATTGCAATGGTGGCTGCAATTAATCCTTTATAACCAAAGATGGGTTTGCGACTAAAGACTGGCAGGATCTCAGTTGCAATACCAAAAAATGGCAGCGCCAAGATATAAACCTCAGGGTGACAGAAGAACCAAAACAGATGTTGCCACAACATCGCCCCGCCATTTGCCGGATCAAAGATATGAGAGCCAAATGCTCTATCTGATTCAAGTGCTAAAAATGCTGCAGCAAGTGGTGGGAATGCAATTAAGACCAAGATAGATGTCAGTAATACGTTCCAACTAAAGATTGACATTCTAAACATTGTCATACCGGGAGCACGCATAGTTAAAATTGTGGTTACAAAGTTAACGCCGCCTAAAATTGTTCCCAAGCCACCGATTGCAAGTCCTACCAACCAAAGATCACTACCAATTCCAGGTGAGTACTGGGCATTGGCAAGTGGTGCGTAAGCGGTCCAACCAAAAGAGGCAGCACCTCCTGGAGTAATAAAGCCAATAAATGCCATAGTGCCACCAAATAAATACAGCCAGTAGGAGAGCATATTTAATCTTGGGAAGGCAACATCTGCAGCGCCAATTTGTAGCGGCATAATCACATTTGCAAAGCCGACAAATAATGGGGTTGCAAACATCAGCAACATGATGGTGCCATGCATAGTAAAGATTTGGTTGTACTGCTCATTACTTAAAAATTGCATACCAGGACGAGCAAGTTCAGTTCTTAGAAGTAAGGCCAGTAGACCTGCAATTAAAAACCAAGCAAAGGATGTAATTAAGTATAGATAGCCAATTGTTTTATGATCGGTTGAGGTAAGCCACTTAACCAATAATCTTCCTTTAGAGGTTGGCGCAACTCTTCCTTGACCAGCTGCAATTGTTGGGCGTTGGGCGTAGGTGGTCATGCGGTTGCTGCTTTCTCCTCGGCGACTAATCCTTGAATATAAGCTTGGTACTCATCTGGTGTTACAACCTTAACGTTAAATAACATCTGGGAGTGATTTCTTCCGCACAATATGTTGCACCTTCCAGGAAAAGTGCCTAACTTATTGGCAGAAAACTCTAAGTGGTTTGTCACTCCTGGCAGATTTTGCATTTGAATCATAAAGGCTGGGATCCAAAATCCATGCACTACATCATTTGCAGTTAATGTGAAGCGAACATTCTCGCCTAGTGGTAGGTAAAGGGTTGGTGGTTGGGCTGGTGTGCCAGTAACTGTCGCGCTCTTGTAATCACCGGCATCTTTGTAATTAAACTGCCAAGACCATTGAATTCCCTTAACATCAATAAAGTGTGAGACCTGCGCATCTGGTGAGATCTTTACAATTCTTGATTCACGCTGCGCAGTGAAATAGAAGAGGACTGCCACGATAATAAAAGGAATAATTGTGTAGGCAACCTCAACTGGAATGTTGTACTGAGTTTGCTTTGGAAAGCTCTCATCCTTCTTGCGATGGAAGAAAACCGGCCACAAAATTAAAATTAATGTAAATACTCCGACTACTCCAGCGGCAATCCAAGCTCCCTGCCAAAGTGATAGTGAGTGATCATTTACGCTAGAAAGACCCTCTTCAAAACCTAAGCCTGATACCTCACCTTTTGAACAACTAGTCAGAAGGAAAGTTGCCGCTAGTAGTGCTGGGATAGATTTAAGGGCAGGCCGGCGCATGGGCTTAAGGATAACCTTCTGCCCTAGAACTTTTATACGCTCTCGGTTAGGGGTGCTGGGTGGTTCGCATCACAGGTGATTTTCAACAGGAAAGAGTGCTACACCCTGCCGCAATATCCCTGTTGCCAGAGTTTTTTACCAAAGGCTGGCCAGATCCATCTAAATTAAATATCAGCTCTCGTGAAGCAAATATTTTGCTGCAGCAGGTCAGGCAAAGTTTTGCAACGTCATTAAATGTTCGAGGAGATGAGATTGAATTTTTAGGTGAGCCAGATCTAGGGTTTCAACTAGCGATCCAAGGGCTGTTAACTCCAGATGCTAAGTTATTTTATTCAAGTATTGATCGACAAAGAGTTTTTGCAGTAGCGGCAAATGAGAAAAATAATCGCCGAGTTGTGACTGAAATGGCGGTAGATAATCAGGGCCAGATTTCAGAGCCAGCAATTGCTGCCAATGACCTATTGGTTTGGCAGGTTGCAAATGGTGAGAGTGGAAATATCCAACTCCCGCCAAAGAGTAAATCGTTGGTATTTGCCGATTGCACCAGCTCTGGTGTTGATTTACTGCCAAACTTTAATTATCAAACCGCCTTATTTGATAGCAGATCCTGGGCTGGACCTGCTGGGCTTGGCATATTGGTAATCAAAACTGGCAGTGGCTGGAAAAACCCACTACCCCACAATGATTTAATCCGCACCCCAAATACCTACTCCCTGCCTCTACTACTCGCAAGTGCTGTGGCGTTGGAAAATTATCAATCTCAAATTGATATCCGTCTTAAACTGAAATTAAAAATAATTAATTTTATTAAATCGCAAATCACATCTGTTGATATCGCATCTAATCCTGATGGCTTAGCAAAGTACTTATCTGTATCAATAAAAGGTGTTGAGGCAGATCGATTACTACTTGAATTAGAGAGTCAGGGATTTGCTGTTGATTCCGGCTCTGCCTGCAAGTCAGCTGATATGAGGCCATCTCATGTGCTTGCGGCGATGGGGCG
>JBEGQD010000087.1:0-4220 GCA_041181125.1 Actinomycetota bacterium
TCACGGCAGACAAAATCAAAACTACGGTTGGCAGAGGATGCTTGATCCAGTAGCTGTAATTGATGATTTTTTGCAAAGCCATGATTTAGATTATGAACAAAAAGATGAGAACACCTATCTAATTACCCTACCTGGTGAGAGTAAACAACAAACCCACTGCGCATTGGTCATTGGTGATCACTCTTTGAGTATTAATGCCTTTGTAATTAGAAAACCTGATGAAAATAAAGAGAGGGTTTATGAGTATTTGCTTAAGAAAAATGCCGGTATGTACTCAATCGCTTTCGCTGTAAATGAGCTAGGTGATATTTACCTAGTTGGCAGGCTGCCACTTGATGCGGTTAATGAGCGTGAGATTGATCGAATCCTAGGCGCAGTTCTGCAATACGCTGATTCATCCTTTAATCCACTACTTGAGATCGGCTTCTCCTCCGCTATCAGGCGAGAGTGGGCTTGGCGAGTGTCCCGCGGTGAATCACTTGCCAACCTAAAAGCATTTGAGCATTTAATCGGCTGATTTATCTAAATCTAAATTGTGTGAAAGGATAAATACTATGAGTTACAAATTAATCCTGCTGCGCCATGGTGAGAGTGAGTGGAATGCTAAGAATTTATTTACCGGCTGGGTAGATGTTGAGCTCTCAGATAAGGGAAGGCAAGAGGCTGCCCGGGGTGGCGTCCTATTAAAAGAGGCAAAGCTTTTGCCAGATGTATTACACACCTCCCTACTTAAGCGGGCAATTAATACTGCAGATATCGCCTTAGAAAGTGCTGGTGTTAGCGGTATTCCAGTAAAGCGAAGCTGGCGACTTAATGAGCGCCACTATGGAGCCCTGCAAGGAAAAGATAAGGCAGCAACCTTAAAAGAGTATGGCGCAGAGCAGTTTCAACTGTGGCGCAGATCCTTTGATGTGCCACCGCCTGCGATTGCAGATGATGATCAGTACTCACAAAAAAATGATCCAAAGTATGCAAACTTAGGAACAGAGCTGCCAAAGACAGAGTGCTTAAAGGATGTAGTGGCCAGAGTTATTCCCTACCTAAACAATGAGATCAATAATGATCTAAAAAGCGGTAAGGTAGTTTTAATAACTGCCCACGGTAATTCAATTAGAGCAATTGTTAAGTACTTAGATCAGATATCAGATGTTGATATTGCAGGTGTTAACATTCCAACTGGTATTCCATTACTTTATGAGTTAGATCAAAACTTTAAACCAATCACTAAGGGTGGTAGGTACTTAGACCCAGAGGCGGCAAAAGCTGCAATTGAAGCGGTTGCTAAGCAGGGAAAGAAGTAGGAAGTTTTTTAAGCTTTATCGTTTGCGTAGCTGCCGGTAACTAAGAAGTAAACCCGGCGAGCAATTGAGACTGCATGGTCTGCGCATCGCTCGTAATATCTTCCAAGTAAGGTCATATCTATAGCGGTTTCAACTCCATGCTTCCAATTTGGGTCAAGCAGCGTCTGGATAATCTTGCGGTGAAGTGCGTCAATAGCATCATCATCTTTTTCAATCTCAAGTGCTTTTTCAATATCTTTATTCTCAATAACAGTTGCCATTTTGGCGATTATTTGAACACACACCCTGCCCATCTCTTCAATGGTTAGAGATAGTTCAGATGGCACAGCTGTTGCTGGATAACGCATTCTGGCTGACTTAGCTACATGATGGGCAAGATCTCCCATTCGCTCTAAATCCGCACTCATTCGAAGTGAGGTAACAAGAGTGCGAAGATCTGAGGCAACTGGACCTTGGCGGGCAATTAAATCAATTGTTCTTGCATCTAATTCATGTTGGATCTCATCGACTACTGAATCATCGGCAATAACTTTTTCAGCCAGCGTTAAATCAGCTGTTAAAAGTGCGGTAGTGGCATTTTCCATAGCTGTCTTTACTAGGCTAGACATTTGCACAAGGGTTGCCGAGACGCCGTTTAGCTCTTCTTGAAATTGCTCACGCATTGGCTAAAGGTAATGGTAAATCTACAGTTGTGCGGGGAGGTGAGTGAACAGGTCTTTAATAACTGGTTAAAAGTAAGGATATCCACCGAATGGGCCAACATATGGTTAACAGGAAGTGGCCCCTACTCATACGATAAGGGGGTGATGTGGCTATTTAATCAGAAGCAAGATGCTGCGACCGGTAACTCTAAAACACAAACTGATCTTTCTACTCAAAGTTTTGATCTACTTCGGGCAATAGATGCTGAATCAATTATTGTTACATCTAGTGATCAGGTTATTTACTATTCAGATCAGATAGTTACCTTTAATTTAATAAAAGATGAGCGGATCCAGAACAAAGAGTTAAGTAATCTAGTCAGAGCGGTTAGAAGAAGTGGCCAACAACAAGATGCCACCATTGAATTACCTAGAGGACCAATTGGTGCCGGTACTCATGACTTATTAGTACGAGTGACCTCAATCGGGGATGCCGGATTAATTGCAATCTTAATTTTTGATGATAGCGAGATGAGAAGACTTGATTCAATCCGCCGAGATTTTGTTGCAAATATCTCCCATGAACTAAAGACGCCAATTGGAGCCCTTTCAATACTTAGCGAGGCGGTATTAGATGCCAGCAATGATCCAGAGGCGATTGCAAAGTTTGCCTCCCGGATGCAGGCAGAGGCTAAGCGATTATCTGATTTAGTACAGGAGATTATTAATTTATCAAGGCTACAAGATGATGATCCACTTAAAAATGGTAAGCCGATTAACTTAGTAGAGGTAATTACTGAGGCCGTTGATCAATCAAGGTTAAATGCTGAAAAGCGTAAAATAACTTTAGTATTTGAACAGCTAGACGAGGCGGTAGTAAATGGTGACCGTAATCAATTAACGATGGCCGTAAACAACTTAATTGAAAATGCCATCAACTACAGCCCAGATGCAACCAGAGTTGCAATTACATTAAAGGTTACTGATCAGATAGCAGAGATTGCCGTCTCTGATCAAGGCATAGGAATTCCAGAAAAAGATTTAGAGCGAATCTTTGAACGTTTCTACCGAGTAGATCCGGCCAGATCTCGACTCACCGGCGGAACTGGGCTTGGCCTTTCAATTGTTAAACATATTGCCACAAATCATGGCGGAGATGTGTCGCTATGGTCGGTGGAAGGTGCCGGTAGTACATTCACAATTAGATTTCCGTTAGCAGATACTTTCTTAACCTCAGAAAAACCAAGTATGGAAGGTAAGTAATGCCAAAAATACTGGTTGTAGAAGATGAAGCATCATTTTCAGAGGCCCTTGCATATGTATTAGGCAAAGAGGGATTTGAAGTAGTTGTTGCCGACACTGGAGATGGTGCAATAGCTGCCTTTGATAAGGCAGGTGCAGATTTAGTTTTGTTAGATCTAATGTTGCCTGGTCTATCAGGAACTGAGGTTTGCCGGCAATTGCGCTCTAGATCCTCTGTGCCAATTATTATGTTGACTGCAAAAGATACTGAGGTAGATAAGGTTGTTGGATTAGAGCTGGGCGCAGATGATTATGTAACTAAGCCTTATTCAAAGGCTGAGCTAATTGCCCGAATCCGAGCAGTTTTAAGGCGTCAAGGTGAGTCTTCTTCTATGCAAGAGGGTGTTATTACCGCAGGTCCAGTGCGAATTGATGTCGAACGCCATCAGGTAAATATCAATGATGAATTAGTTTCACTACCTTTAAAAGAGTTTGAGTTGCTTGAGTTTTTAGTTCGAAATAGTGGGCGAGTATTAACTAGAAGCCAATTAATTGATCGAGTCTGGGGATCTGATTACTTTGGTGATACTAAAACCCTAGATGTTCATGTGAAGCGGCTGCGAGCAAAGATTGAAAAGGATCCAGCCAATCCCACTTATATTCAAACTATTCGAGGACTTGGTTACAAGTTTGAAAATTAAGGGGTAGTACTTTCTACTACAGGAGAATTACCAAATCGTTGCATATTTTCATAAATACCTCCATCGTTAACTATTAAAGCATCTACCGTAACTGGAGCAGCATTTGTAAAGGAGAAAGTTACTTTAACCCGATCACCTGCCGGTTTATCAAAACTAGGGATTGCAGCATCTGCGTTAGCGCTTTCGCCAACAAATATCAATGGCTTGTTTTTTAATAATTGATTACTTTGTGCCCTAAAGTTTGCGGGTAGGTAATTAATCGATACGCCAGTTAGAGCATCTGATTGATCTGACCAATTCACTAAGGTGCCAACTAGGACTGCTTCCCCAGCTGC